>NZ_BAAAPN010000049.1:0-50147 GCF_039531165.1 Nostocoides vanveenii
GTAACGCGATGGCGTAGACACCACCTGAGTTACCCCGGAGGCCTCACCGCGTCCTCGCGACACACCGACAATCCCGCTAGTCACTTTCGTAACACGGCCTAGCAGCAGTTAGGCGTTCTCCAGCACGGTAGACCCTGCTGGAGGACGCCTAACCTGTGCTGAGGCGCGCCGGTTACGGGTTGGAGGCGCGCGCTTCCGGCGGCCGGACGCGCGGGCCCACCCGGCATACGGCGATGCGAGAATGGCCGGTATGCCGCAGCTTCGCTCCCGCACATCCACCCACGGCCGCACGATGGCGGGCGCTCGCGCCCTGTGGCGTGCGACCGGGATGACCGATGACGATTTCGGCAAGCCGATCGTGGCGATCGCCAACAGCTTCACCCAGTTCGTGCCCGGACACGTGCACCTGAAGGACATGGGCCAGCTCGTCGCCGGCGCGGTCGCCGACGCCGGCGGGGTAGGCCGTGAGTTCAACACCATCGCCGTCGACGACGGCATCGCCATGGGCCACGCGGGCATGCTCTATTCGCTGCCCTCGCGCGAGCTGATCGCCGACGCCGTCGAGTACATGGTCAACGCGCACTGCGCGGACGCCCTGGTCTGCATCTCCAACTGCGACAAGATCACGCCGGGGATGCTGCTGGCCGCTTTGCGCCTGAACATCCCGACCGTCTTCGTCTCCGGTGGCCCGATGGAGGCCGGCAAGACGGTCGCCATCGAGGGCATCGTCCACGAGAAGCTCGACCTGATCGACGCCATGATCGCCAGCTCCAATGACGCGGTCACCGACGACCAGCTCGGCGTCATCGAACGCTCCGCCTGCCCGACCTGTGGCTCCTGCTCCGGGATGTTCACGGCCAACTCGATGAACTGCCTCACCGAGGCGATCGGGCTCTCGCTGCCCGGCAACGGCTCCACCCTCGCGACGCACGCGGCGCGCAAGGACCTCTTCTTGCGCGCGGGCTCGCTCGTTGTCGACCTGTGCCGGCGCTACTACGACGGCGATGACGAGTCGGTGCTGCCGCGCAATGTCGCGAGCCATGACGCCTTCACCAATGCCTTTGCCCTCGACGTCGCCATGGGTGGGTCGACCAACACGGTCCTGCATCTGCTGGCCGCGGCGCGCGAGGCCGACCTCGAGTTCCACATGGCCGACATCGACGCGATCAGCCGGCGGGTGCCCTGCCTGGCCAAGGTCGCCCCCAACAGCCCGAAGTACCACATGGAGGATGTGCACCGGGCGGGGGGCATTCCGGCCATCCTCGGCGAGCTCGACCGGGCTGGTCTGCTCAAGCGCGAGGTCCACGCCGTGCACAGCCCGACGCTCGATAAGTGGTTGGGGGAGTGGGATATTCGCAGTGGTAGCGCGTCGGATCAGGCGCTCGAACTCTTCCACGCGGCACCCGGCGGCGTTCGCACCACAGAGGCCTTCTCCACCACCAACCGGTGGGCGAGTCTCGACACCGACGCGGCCGGCGGGTGCATCCGCGACCGCGCCAACGCCTACACCGTGGACGGTGGCCTCGCGGTGCTCACCGGCAATGTCGCCCCCGACGGGTGCGTCGTCAAGACGGCGGGCGTTCCCGAGGCCGTATGGCGCTTCACCGGCACCGCGGTCGTCTTCGAGTCCCAGGACGACGCCGTCGAGGGCATCCTCAACAAGCGGGTGCAGGCCGGGGATGTCGTGGTGATCCGCTACGAAGGTCCCAAGGGCGGGCCTGGGATGCAGGAGATGCTCTACCCGACGTCCTTTCTCAAGGGCCGCGGCCTCGGCCAGGCCTGCGCGCTCATCACCGACGGGCGCTTCTCCGGCGGCACCTCCGGACTCTCGATCGGTCACATCTCACCGGAGGCGGCCAGTGGCGGGCTGATCGCGCTCGTCGAGGACGGGGACCAGATCTCCATCGACATCCCGGGGCGGTCTATCGGCCTCGATGTCCCGGATGACGTTCTGGCAGAACGCCTTGCGAAGCAGGTGGCGCGCGAGCGCCCGTACACCCCGGTCAATCGTGACCGCCCGGTGAGCGCCGCTCTGCGGGCGTATGCCTCGATGGCGACCTCCGCTGCCGACGGTGCGGTCCGGCTCGTTCCGTGAGCCGGGCCACCCGCCCGAGGCGGTGTGGATGAGATCACGCGTCCGTTAGGTGAGACGGCTTCGGGGAGTCGTTGACGCGGCATACGGGAAGAGGCACAGTGACAGACGTGGCTTTCCTCCTCGTACTCGATAAGCGCGCATAGCTCCTGCAGCTAGCGCGCTACCCCGACGTCCGCCACCGGACCGAGGGGTTTTTTGTTGGGCAGCCACAACCGAAAACCGAAACGAGAGTGGAAGATCGAGATGACAACCACAGATAGCTCGACCGCGCGACCCGCGGCCCCGAGTCCGGCAACGATGGCCCACAAGGCCACGCCGAAGGCCCAGCCCGTCGAGTGCACGGGCGCGCAGTCCCTCGTCTTCTCCCTCGAAGCGGTCGGCGCCGACACGGTCTTCGGGATTCCCGGCGGGGCGATCCTGCCGGCATACGACCCTCTGCTGGACTCCACCAAGGTCCGGCACATCCTGGTCCGCCACGAGCAGGGCGCGGGACATGCGGCAGAGGGGTATGCCGTCGCCACCGGCCGGGTCGGTGTGTGCATGGCCACGAGCGGCCCTGGGGCCACCAACCTCGTGACGCCGATCGCCGATGCCTATATGGATTCGGTGCCGATCGTGGCCATCACCGGTCAGGTCTCCTCGGGCTCCATTGGCACGGATGCCTTCCAGGAGGCCGATATCCGCGGCATCACCATGCCGATCACGAAGCACAACTACCTCGTGACCAACCCCGACGAGATCCCGCAGGTCATCGCGGAGGCCTTCCACATCGCCGCCACCGGACGTCCCGGCCCGGTCCTCGTCGACATCTCCAAGGACGCTCTCCAGGGAAAAACCACCTTCGCGTGGCCACCGAAGATCGCGTTGCCTGGTTATCACCCGGTTCTCAAGCCACACGCCAAGCAGATCCGTGAGGCGGCGAAGCTGATCGCGGCCGCGAAGCGCCCGGTGCTGTATGTCGGCGGCGGCGTGATCCGTGCCCGCGCGAGCGAGGAACTCGCCGCCTTCGTCGCGGCGACCGGGATCCCCGTGGTCACCACCTTGATGGCCCGCGGCGCCTTCCCCGACAGCCACGAGTTGCACCTCGGTATGCCCGGTATGCACGGCTCGGTCGCTGCCGTGACCGCCCTGCAGAAGGCCGACCTGCTGATCACCCTCGGCGCCCGCTTCGACGACCGCGTCACCGGTGACCTGAAATCCTTTGCGCCAGAAGCCAAAGTCATCCACGCGGACATCGATCCCGCCGAGATCGGCAAGAACCGCGTGGCCGACGTGCCCATCGTGGGGGACTGCAAGGCGACTCTCGCCGAGTTGCTCGAGGCGGTGACCGGCCCGCACCCGGTGGACCCCACGGCATACGGGCCATGGCGCGAGCGGGCCCTGGGCTGGAAGCGCACCTTCCCCGTCGGCTACAACGCGCCGCGCTCCGATGCGCTGATGCCGCAATACGTCATCGAGCGGCTCGGCGCGATCGCCGGTCCCGAGGCGATCTATGTGCCGGGCGTGGGCCAGCACCAAATGTGGGCGGCCCAGTTCGTCCGCTACGAGCGCCCGGACTCGTTCGCCAACTCCGGCGGCCTAGGGACGATGGGCTATTCGGTGCCGGCGGCGATGGGGGCGCAGGTTGCCGCGCCGGACCGGGTCGTGTGGGCCATCGACGGCGACGGCTGCTTCCAGATGACCAACCAAGAACTCGCCACCTGCGTGATCAACAAGATCCCGATCAAGGTCGCGATCATCAACAACTCCAGCCTCGGCATGGTGCGCCAGTGGCAGTCGCTCTTCTACGGCCAGCGCTACTCCAACACCGACCTGCACACATCCGTCGGCATGCGCGTGCCGGACTTCGTCAAGCTCGCCGAGGCGTATGGCTGCGTCGGCCTACGCTGCGAATCCCCCGAGGATGTGGATGCGGTGATCACCAAGGCCATGGAGATCAACGACGTCCCGGTGGTCATCGACTTCGTTGTCGAACGCGACGCCATGGTGTGGCCGATGGTGGCCGCCGGCGTCAGCAATGACCTCATCCAGATCGCCAAAGACACTGCGCCGCAATGGGATCGCGAAGAGTCCGACGCCGAGGAGCGCGGTCTCGACGCCGACCACGACGGCATCCCGAGCGGCACCACCCGCGGCTGATCACGCAGAGCCAAGAGAATCGAAGAAAACATGACCAAGCACACCCTGTCGGTGCTCGTCGAGGACAAGCCCGGCGTGCTCGCCCGCATCTCCGCGCTCTTCTCGCGGCGCGGTTTCAACATCGACTCCCTCGCGGTCGGACCGACCGAGCACCCGGAGATCTCGCGCATCACCGTCGTCGTCGACGTCGACGCCCTGCCGCTGGAGCAGGTCACCAAGCAACTGAACAAGCTGGTCGAAGTGCTCAAGGTCGTCGAACTCGACCGCGAGTCCTCGGTGCAGCGCCAGATCGTCCTGGCCAAGATCCGCGCCGACTCATCGACCCGCAGCCAGGTCATCGAGATCGTCCAGCTCTTCCGCGGGCGCGTCGTCGATGTCACCCCCGACGCGTTGTCGATCGAAGTGACCGGCAATGCCGACAAGATCCACGACCTGCTCGCGCTCCTGGAGCCCTACGGCGTCAAGGAACTCGTCCAGTCCGGCATCGTCGCGATCGGCCGGGGCACCCGCTCGATCACCGACCGCGCCCTGCGCTCGGCCTGACTCCGGCCCACGTTTCACCACTGGACACCTCTGGCGACCCGCGGCGGCGAGACGGCCGCCGCGGGTGGCGAGCGTGCGTCATACGCTGTTCGTAAACCTCGGAACCACACGAAATCAAGGAGTGGCCCTCATGGCCGAAATGTTCTACGACGACGACGCCGACCTGTCGGTGATCCAGGGCCGCAAGGTGGCTGTCATCGGCTACGGCAGCCAGGGCCACGCGCACGCGCTGAATCTGCGCGACAGCGGCGTTGACGTCCGCGTCGGGCTCGCCGAGGGCAGCAAGTCGCGGGCCAAGGCGGAAGATGAGGGGCTGCGCGTGCTCTCGGTCGCCGACGCCGTCAAGGAAGCCGACCTGGTCGTCATCTTGACCCCGGACCAGGTCCAGCGCACCGTCTACGCCGAGCAGATCCAGCCCAACCTGCGCGAAGGTGCCGCCCTGCTTTTCGGCCACGGCTTCAACATCCGCTTCGGCTACATCATGCCTGAAGCCGGCGCCGACGTCGTCATGGTCGCGCCCAAGGGGCCCGGCCACCTGGTGCGCCGCGAATTCGTCGACGGCCGTGGCGTGCCCGTCCTCGTCGCGGTCGAGCAGGACGCGTCGGGCGCGGCGTGGGAGCTCGCCACGTCCTACGCCAAGGCGATCGGCGGCCTACGCGCCGGCGGCATCAAGACGACCTTCACCGAGGAGTGCGAGACCGACCTCTTCGGCGAGCAGGCCGTGCTCTGCGGCGGCGCATCGCAGCTGGTGATGTACGGGTTCGAGACGCTCGTCGAGGCCGGCTACCAGCCCGAGGTGGCCTACTTCGAGTGCCTGCACGAGCTGAAGCTGATAGTCGACCTGATGATCGAGGGCGGCATCGCCAAGCAACGCTGGTCGGTCTCCGACACGGCGGAGTACGGCGACTACGTCTCCGGCCCGCGGGTCATCGACCCCTCGGTCAAGACGAACATGCAGGCCGTTCTCGCCGACATCAAGAACGGCTCCTTTGCGGCCCGGTTCATCGCCGATCAGGACGCCGGTGCGCCGGAGTTCAAGGAGTTGCGCGCCAAGGGCGCCGCCCACCCGATCGAAGCGACTGGTCGGGAGTTGCGCAAGCTGATGGCCTGGGTCGACACCTCGCGCGACACCGACTACGTCGAGGGGTCGGCCGCGCGCTGACCGCCGTTGTGTTCGACGCCCGTCACCCCTCGCGGGGTGGCGGGCGTCGCTTGTGCTGGTCGTGGGGGTAACTCGGAAGTGCGGCACGGGTCGCGACCGTAGTCGGGGATGGCGCACACCTTCCATCCGCCCTCCCTCGCTGGCGCTCGGTCAGGCTCCCGCCAGACCCATCCAGTGTGCGCCACCCCCGACGACTCCCGCTGCGAGGCTCGCCCGACCGGCCCTCGCCCCCTACCGGCGAGCCGGCTGGCCCGGCTAGGTGTTCTTCGCCGCGGCCTTGGCGGCCTGCTTGAACTCGCGGACCTTGAGCAGGGATTCTTCGTCGACGACGTCGGCGACGGAGCGGAAGCTGCCGGGCTCGGCATACGGGCCGATGGCCTCGCGCCAGCCAGGCGGTTGGACGCCGAGTTGTTTGCCGAGGAGGGCAGCGAAAATCTTCGCCTTCTGCTCCCCGAAGCCGGGCAGCGCCTTCAGGCGCGCCAGCAGGTCACGCGTGTCGTTGCTCGTGGTCCAGATGCGGGCCGCATCGCCGTCGTATGCCGTGACGACCACTTGCGCGAGCGCCTGCACCCGGCCGGCCATCGAGCGGCCGTAGCGGTGGATCGCGGGCGGCGTCGCGCACAGATCGGCGAAGGCTTCCGGCTCGGCCGCAGCGATCGCCGCCGGATCCAGGGTGCCGAAGCGGTCGAGAATCTTGGCCGGTCCGGCGAATGCCCGCTCCATCGGGAACTGCTGATCCAGGAGCATCCCCACCAGGAGGCCGAAGGCATCGGTGCTGAGCACCTGGTCGGCGTGCGAATCCTGGGCGATCCTGATCTCGGGCATGCCGGCAAGGCTACCCACGCCGGACGCATTCGATTCGCGCGCGGCTGAGGAGTTCAACGCGCCATGAGTCGGCCCGGGCGGAGTTGGGGGCGCTCTACCGCCCGGGCGGGAGCGCGGCGAGGTCGAAGCCGGGCAGATAGGCGGCGAGTGCGGCTCGGGGAGAGACAGTGCCGCCGATCTGACACAGCACCCCGATGCCGCCGAGCCAGACGCGGTGGATCAGGAGGTACTCGGGTGGCAAGTTGAGCTTCATACCGACCGCCCACTCGGGCCGGCGCACGTCGTTCATCCGCAGCGTCACCGAGCGCAGCCACGCGCGGTCGAAGGTGAAGCGGTCATAGGTCAGCGGTTCGATGAACATGCCCAGGTAGGAGAGCACCGATTGCGGGTCAACCGCGATCGTCGGCTTGATGAAACCTTCGGCGCGCAGGCCGTTGACCAGCCCCTCGGCGTCGCCCGCGAGCCCCAGGGTGAGCAGCCGGCCGATGGACGTCGGCAGGCCGCCGGGCAGCCGGTTGACCGCGCCGAAGTCCAGGATCCCGAGCCGGCCGTCCGGTGTGATCCGGAAGTTTCCCGGGTGCGGGTCGGCGTGCAACTGACCTGCGCGCCCGGGCCCCACCAGCAAGAACTCCAGATAGAGCTGCGCGGCGGCGTCTCTGGTCTGCTGGTCGCCTTCGGCGATGATGCGCGAGAGCGGCACACCGTGCAGCCACTCGCCCACGAGCACCGCCGGAGTGTCGAGGACCACGTCGGGGATGGCGAAATCCGGGTCGTCGCGAAAGGCTGCCGCGAAGGCGCGCTGGTGCTCGGCTTCGAGGTGATAGTCGAGTTCCTCGCTCATCCGCGAGCGCAACTCGGCCATGATCGGCTTGATGTCGAGCCCGGGGATCCACCCCGCGGCGAGCCGGGCGACCCTCGACAGCTGCGCCAGATCGCTGAGCAGGGCCTCGCGCGCCCCGGGATATTGGATCTTGACGGCCACCTCGCGACCATCCAAGGCGACGGCCTTGTGCACCTGCCCGATCGAGGCGGCCGCCGAGGGGATGTCGTCGAATTCGCGGAAATTCGCTGTCCGCCAGCGCGGTCCGAGTTCGGCGGCCAACACGGCGTGCACCCGATCCGGCGGGAGCGGGGGAGCGGCCTCCTGCAGCTTGGTCAAGGTGGCGCGATAGGGGGCGGCCCATTCCTCGGGCATGGCGGCTTCCATGACCGAGAGAGCCTGACCGACCTTCATCGCGCCGCCCTTGAGCTCACCGAGCACGGTGAAGAGCTGCTCGGCCGTCCGGGCCTGGAACTCGGCGGCGACGGCTTCCGCCGGCCGCCCGCCGACGCGCTTGCCGAGGCCGATGGCGCCCCGCCCGGCCATCCCCAGTGGGAGCGAGGCGAGCTTGGCCGTGCGTTGCGCCGTGCGCCGCGGAAGTTCACTCACGTGTTCATTGTGCAGGTGCGCTCACGCTTTGGCGCAGCACGCCGCGCAATCCGGGTGCGCGGACCACCGGTGCTGGCGCGTGCTCGGCCACGGCGAGCCGATATCGATCGCCACACCGCGAGCGGGCGGCCGGCCGTCAAGAAAGGCGCGCGCGATGGTGGCGGCGAGGCCCGCGGCGATCGCCCCGAGGCCGTCGTCGGCCGCGGAAATCTCGCCTGCAGCGTGGATCTCGGACTGAGCGGCCAGCGTTCGCCAGGAGGGATCGCGCGCCGTGCGCCCGAGTTCGACGCACCGCAGGCAGGGACTGCCGTCAGCCAGGATCAACGGGCCGACCGTGGCCGAACGAGCGGTGACGACCACGGGCAGATGGGGGATGCGCCGCCCGAGCCACGCACGCGCCTGAGCGCCGCTGACAGGAGTCTCGGACACCAGGATGGCCAGCGACGGGTTGCGCCGCTGCCCGCGGGTGTCGTCGGGTTCGGCAAAACGCTCCACCTTGCCCACGCCGTCGGCCCGCAGCAGATCGGCAAGACGGGCGCTGGTCAGGCCACGTCCCTGCACCCAGACCCGCGCTGCGGCACGGCGCGCGGGGCGACCTTCGGCCCGGTGATCGTGGCTGCGCGCGCCCACGCCGGCGGCCTCGGCGAGTAGGTCGTGATCGCGCAGCGCTCGCAGAATCGCCGTCAGCCGGGATTCCTGCAAGCCGAGGCGGCGCCCCTCCCGCAGGGGGTCGTGCCCGCCGTCGAGCTCGCGGATCCAGCTGACCTCAGTCTCGGTCAGGCCGGTGAGCCGGATGCCGGTGCTTGGATCCAGTCCGAACTGGATGCTTCCGTCCAGCCGCGTCAGCGGCGGCAAGGACGACACGAGTCGGGGCCAGGCCTGCATGCCGCCGCCTTCCGGTCGGGGTGAGTCATCGCTTCGCCAACTCTCGCAGACCCCGCACACAACAGAAGGGGCCTTGTCCACAGCATGTGGACAACGCCCCTCCGAGGTTTTGGGCGGTCAGGCCTTCGCGAGGATGCGGTTGAGATTGGTCCCGCACTCCGGGCACTTGCCCTTGGCCATGCGGCGCCCGTTCTCCGAGATGACGATCTTGCCCTCGGCCTCACGCTTGGCCTTGCACTTGACGCAGTAGAACTCGCCCTTGTAAGTCTCGTCTGACATCAGGGTAACTCCTTAGGTGGATCATGGCTTGCTCCGCGGGGCTCGGTCGCCAGGCGGATCGCTCCACCTTAGAACACAGATCCCGCATGCGAGTGCCAGGAACGAGCGCGCCGCTGCCTGGTTTCTGGATCGACGGGCGTTGTCGGACCCCGCCTTTACAGTGCCGCTATGAGTCAGAGACACGTCGAGATCCGCCGCAGCGCCCGCCGCCGCCGCACCGTGTCGGCACGTCGGGAAGGCGACCGGATCGTCGTGCTGCTGCCGGCCGGGCTATCCAGCGCGCAGGAGAAGGAATGGGTCACGCGGATGGTGGCCAAGGTGGAAAAGGCCGGCCGAGCGCCCGCCCTGTCAGACGAGGCTCTCCTGGACCGGGCTCGGAGGCTGTCCGAGCAGTTCTTGGGCGGACGGGCGCAGCCGACCAGCGTTCGTTGGGTCGACAATCAAGAACACCGGTGGGGCTCGTGCACACCGACCACTGGCACCATCCGGGTCTCGTCCCGACTAGAGGGGATGCCGGCCGAGGTGATCGACTATGTCGTCGTCCACGAACTCACCCATCTGCTGGAGGCCAATCACGGTCCGCGCTTCTGGGCATTGGTGGGGCGCTACCCCCGGATGGACTATGCCCGCGGCTACCTCGACGGAGTCAGCCGCGGCGCCGGCTGGCAGCCGGGCGAGGAGGCCGATGACGTCGTGAACGAATGACCGTGCGACCTCGGGTTCGTCTTCCGCCGTGCGTCAGGCGAACGGGCCGACGCCGAGCGAGCCGTGTGGCCGTTTGCGCATCAGCCGCAGCCAGGCGTATGCCGTTCCCGCCCTCGCCCCGCACCGCCCGGCGGCGCCCGCGGCGTCGGGCGACGTCACCACATCGCAGCGAGGCGTATGCCGTTCCCTCAGCCGCGGCGGGCCGCCGCGGCGAGGTGGTCACGGCATACGGCAATCAGCCGAGGGACGTCCGGCGCCACATCCGGCGGGAGCGCATCGACCGGGAACCAGCCGATGTCGGTGGACTCGTCGCTGGCCAGGGGCGCCGATCCCGCCGGCGCGACGGCGAGGAAGCGGATGTCAAGGTGCTCGCTGCACGTGCCGAAGCGATTGCCCAAGGCGTGCCGGTCCAGGTCGATCGGGTCGGGCCACGGGTCGAGGCCGAAGAGGCCAGACTCCTCGGTGGCTTCGCGGCGGGCCGCGTCCCAGACGCTGGCGTCCGTGGTCTCCAGGTGTCCGCCGAACTGCAGCCAAATGCCCGCCTTGCCGTGCAGATGGAGCAAGACCCGGCTGCCGTCGGCGCTGAGCACCAGGCACGAAGCGGTGATATGGGCCGGCGGTCCGCTCTTGGCGACCGCGCTCGGGTCCTGGGCCAGGGTCGCCATGAAGCTGCGGCGCAACTGCTCCTGGGTCTGGTTCGGGGCGGACCACCGCAGCAGTACGGCCAGCACATCGTCGTAGAGGTGACGCAGGGCGGGCGGAGGGGCACCCCTCACAGCGTCTCCTCTCTGAGCAGGGCCTCCAAGGCGGCGTCGACGTCATCGCCTCCGGACGCCGTCTGCCGGCGTTCGACATAGCCGAGCACATCGTCCAGGTCGGCCCCGCTGGGCGCGAGGTCGGGGTGCGCCCAGGCACCGTCGCGCATGGCCACGCCACCGGCCGCTTCGAGGGCGGCGAAGAGATTCGCCGCGTCCCGCAGCCGGCGCGGCCGCAGCTGCAGTCCGACCAGGCTGGCAAAGGTCTTCTCGGCCGGCCCGCCGGTGGCCCGGCGTCGCCGCACCGTCTCACCGAGCGCCGCCGCGCGCGGCAGGTGGGCTGCGGCCGCCTGATCGGTGACGACGTCGACCCAGCCCTCGATGAGCGCGAGCCACGTCTCGAGCCGGACCAGCGCCGCCTGCTGGCTCCCGGTCGGCGTGGGCGAGAAGAGCTTGTCGGCGAGTTGCGCCTGCAGCGCCTCGGTGTCGGTGGGGTCCATGCCGGTCAGGGCCGATTCGATCGCGTCGGTATCGATGGCGATATCCCGGGCGTAGTCCTGCACGGCGACCAGCAGCTGCGCCTCCAGCCACGGCACGGCGCGGAAGAGCCGCATGCGCGCCGTCTCGCGCACCGCGAGATAGAGCCAGACCTCGTCCGCCTCGATCTCCAGGCCTTCGGCGAAGGCCGCGATATTGGCCGGGACCAATGCGACGACATCATCGCTGGTCAGCGGCAGAGAAACCTCGGTCCCGGTGAGGATGTCACCTGCGAGCGCACCAAGGCCCTGCCCCAGCTGCATCGAGAACATCGAGGACCCGACGCGCTCCATCATGGGCGCGATCTGACCCATCGCCGCAGCCGGGTTGGTGCCCCGAGGCAGCATCCCCGAGATCGCCTCGAAGCCGTCCCCGCTCAGCTGTGCCGTCAGCGCCGACGCGAGCGCGCGGCTGACGCCCTGGGCGACGGGGGCCACCATCTCGTGCCAGACCGGCATGGTGTCCTCGATCCACTCCGAGCGTGACCAGGCGACTCCCCGCAGGCCCGGTGCCTCCAACTCGGTGACCTGACCGAGCCAGAGATCGGCGACATGGACTGCCTCGCGCGCCAGGTCGGCCTCCCGCGCCCCCATCGACGGATCGCCTGCGGCCGCGACGACCTTGCGGGCCACGTCGGTCGCCACCGTCGACGAGACCGGCCCCTCGTCGGGACCGGCGAACATCGACTGCACCTGGGTCATCAGCCCTTCGAACTGGCCGACCGGGATACTGCCCAGCCCCATCGCGGCGAACTGCTCCACCATCTCCGGCGGCAGGTCTGCACTGCCGGTCATCCGTTTGAGGGCGTCGAGCATCTCCGGCGGCAAGCCCGAACCGGGGTCCGGGGTGGCGTCGTCGATGGGGTCGAGATCGTCGGGCACGGCTACTCCTATTTGCCCTGAGAGAATGGCTGTCACCCAAGACAACCACGCGGATGGGGCGATGCGTTCCCGTCACCGACAAGGAGTCCACGCGTATGCCCCATGAGGTTGCGTCCGAGGGCGCCGCGCGCCCGCCGGCCCGCCTCGCGCTCTGCGAGATCCGCTCGACGCCGCTCTCGGTGGACGAGGTGCTGAGCGCCATCGCCGATCCGGCCTGCGGCGGCCAGGTGCTCTTCGTCGGCCGGGTGCGCGATCACGACCACGGTCGCGGCGTCGACGGGCTGCACTACGAGGCCCACCCGGCCGCGCGCGAGCGAATGGCGGCCGTCTGCGAGCGGGTGGCCACGGCATACGACGTGCGGGCGGTCGCTGCCGTGCACCGGGCGGGCGATCTGGCGATCGGCGACATCGCCGTCGTCATCGGCGTAGCGGCGCCGCATCGCGGGGCAGCCTTCGACGCGGGCCGCGACCTGATCGACACGCTGAAGTCGACCGTGCCCATCTGGAAGCACCAGGCCTTCAGCGACGGCAGCGACGAATGGGTGGGCCTGCCGTGACCTCGGACCCGCTGCGGATCACCCGCCGCACTGCCGCCGCCTTGTGGGCGGCTTTCCTCGGCATCGCGCTCGCCGCGATCATCGCGCTGATCCCCTTGCCGTATGCCGTTCTTCGCCCCGGTCCGGCGACCAACACGCTCGGCAAGGGCAGCGACGGTAAACCCCTGGTGACCGTCGTCGGTGCACCCACCTATCCCACGACGGGCGCCCTCGACTTCACGACCGTGTCGGTCTCTGGTGGCCCCGGCCGCCGCGTCAACGCCTGGGACCTGCTCGGCGCCTACCTGAGCTCGAGCGCGGAGATCTATCGCGAGGACCAACTCTTCGCTCCCGGGACGACGTCCGAACAGGTCAAGGAGCGCAACGCCGCCGAGATGACCTCCAGCCAGGAGGAGGCGACCGCCGTCGCTCTGCGCAGCATCGGCAAGACCGTTACCACCCGGTATGCCATTGCCTCGGTCGCGGAGGGCACCCCGGCTGCCGCGGTGCTCAAGCCCGACGACATCGTCCTCGCTGTGGACGGGACGACCATCGCCAGCCTGGCCGACATCCAGCGGCTCGTCCGCGCACATACGTCCGGTCAGGAGGTGCGCCTGACCATCCGCCGAGCCGGCAAGGACCAGGATGTCAGCGCCCGGACGACGACGGTCGAGGGCGTCACCGCGCTCGGGGTGCGGATGCAGCCGGTCTACGACTATCCCTTCGAGGTCACCATCGATGCGGGCGATGTCGGCGGTCCCTCGGCCGGCACGATGTTCGCGCTCGCTGTCCGCGACATCCTCACGCCGGGAGCGATGACGGGCGGCAAGAAGATCGCCGGCACCGGCACCATCGACGACGCCGGTGAGGTCGGCCCGATCGGCGGCATCCGGCAGAAGATCGTCGGCGCCAAGGAGGCCGGCGCGACGTACTTCCTCGCCCCAGCCGACAACTGCCGCGATCTCGCGGGGGAGCAGATCGAAGGCATCACGGTCGTCCGGATCGCCACCTTCGACGACGCCGTGCACGCCGTCGATGAGATCGCTGCCGGCGGGAGCGATCTGCCGCGCTGCGGCTGAACCGGCCCTTCGACGGGGCTGAACCGGCCTCTCGAAGGGGCTGAACCGGCCCTTCGACGGGGGTCAGTCGCGCAGCGTGCCGGCCAGGGCGCCCAGCAGGCCAGCGGCGATGTCCCGCCCGGTGGCCACCATGTCGTCCGAGTCGTAGGCCCGCTGCCGCAGCACACAGGTCGAGCGCCCGTCCCGATGGACGGCGGCCAGGATGCGCACATCGCGGCGCCCCGGATGGGCCGCCAGGGCGGCGAGGGCCGCGTCCGGGTCGCCCGGGAGATCCTGTTCCGCCTCCGGCGGCACCACCACGCGCTCCACGGCCAGAGCGACCCCGGCCACGGCATCCGGCCAGGCGATACCGGCCAGCGCCCGCTGGAGATCGGGTGCCTCGAAGCCCTCCTGTTCGACGGCGCTCAGGTCCGCCTCCGCGGCGGACTCGGACTCGGCCAGGCCCAGGTGCGGCGCTGCCTCGGTCAACTCTCGGGTAGGCACCAGGGCGAACAGCCGCGGCGGCTGATCCCACCCCGCACCGGCGACGAAACGTTCGGTTTCGACGGCGACGACCTGCAGCGAATCGGGGGCTTCGGGGGACGGCATACCGACATCGTGCCGCAGGCGAGCGCCCCCGCAGTTCCGGGCTTGTCAGTTCGGGTAGGTAAGTTGCCCTCGTGAGCGATTCCGATTGGCCGACGGCCGACCAACCCGAGGAGCCCGCGCGCCCGGCCCCCCGACGGCCGGCCCAGCCGCGGGTCGCTCGCCGTGGCCCGCTGATCCCGACCCTGATCATTGTGGGCGTCATCGTCCTGCTCGCCGCCTCGCTGGCCGGCCTGTGGACCGACATCCTCTGGTATGACTCGGTCGGGTTCGCGGGCGTCTTCACCACCACCGTGCTCACCCGCATCGTCTTGGGCGTGTTGGGTTTCGTCCTCGTGGCGGGGCTGGTCTTCGCCAGTCTGCTCATCGCCTATCGGCAGCGGCCTTTTTATGTCCCGGTCACGACGAGCAACGAGAGCCTGGAGCAGTATCGCGAGGCGATCGAGCCGGTTCGCCGCGTCGCCCTCTTCGGCATTCCGGCCGTGCTGGGCATCCTCGGTGCACTGGCGGCGTCCGGGCAGTGGCGCACCTACCTGGCTTGGCGCAACCAGGTGCCCTTCGGATCCACCGACGAGCAATTCGGGCGGGACCTGTCGTTCTTCGTCTTTACGGTGCCGTGGCTGCAGGCGATGATCGGCTTCTTGACGATGTCGCTGATCGCCGCCTTCGTCGCCGCCGCCTTCACCCACTATGTCTACGGCGGCCTGCAGTTGCCTGGCCGTGGCCAGTCCACGCGGGCCGCGATCGCGCACCTCGCCGTTCTCGGCGCCGTCCTCGCCCTCGTGCGTGCGGGGGCCTATTGGGTCGACCGCTATGCCCTGGCGACCAAGCAGTCGAAGCTGATGACCGGCATCGGCTACACCGACGAGCATGCCGTGTTGCCCACCAAGCTGATCCTCACGGTCGCGTGCGTGATCGTCGCGGGCCTGTTCCTGGCGGCGATCTTCACCCAGTCGTGGCGGCTGCCGATCATCGGTGTCGGCCTGCTCGTGGTGACCTCGGTCCTCGTCGGCGGGATCTATCCGGCGATCATCCAGTCGGTGCGCGTCAACCCGTCCGAGAAGTCCCTGGAGGCCAGATACCTCCAACGCAATATCGACGCGACCCGCATGGCCTACGGACTGGACGGCGTTGAGCCGCAGGTCTACCGCGCGAAGACCGAAGCCTCCTCCGGGCAGTTGCGCAATGACAGCGCCACCGTGCCGGGCATCCGTCTGGTCGATCCGATCGTCGTTGCCCCGACCTTCCGGCAACTCCAGGCGCTGAAGAACTTCTACACCTTCCCCGATGCCCTCGACGTCGATCGCTACCAGATCGACGGCAAGGAGTCCGACATCGTCATCGGCGTGCGCGAACTCGCGCTCGGCGGCATCCCGGGTGGGCCGGGCAACTGGCTGAACGACCACACGGTCTACACCCACGGCTTCGGCCTGGTGGCCGCCTACGGCAACCGCCGCGGCGTGGACGGCCAGCCGGTCTTTGCCGTCCGCAATATCCCGCCGACCGAGACACTGGGCAAGTTCGAGCCGCGGATCTACTTCGGCGAGCAGTCGCCCGACTACTCCATCGTCGGTGGGCTGCCCGGCAAGGCCCCGCGTGAGCTCGACTATCCCGACGACGCCTCCCCTCAGGGCCAGGCGAACACGACCTATGCCGGCTCCGGCGGGGTGCCGATCGGCTCCTTCCTGCGCCAGGCCGCGTATGCCGTCAAGTACCGCGAGTTCAATTTCCTCCTTTCCGACGCCGTGGGCTCCGGCTCGAAGATCCTCGATCACCGCACGCCGCTCGAGCGGGTCCAGCGGGTCGCGCCCTGGCTCACCCTCGACGGCAACCCCTACCCGGCGGTCGTCGACGGCAAGGTGTTGTGGATCGTCGACGGCTACACGACCACGGCGAACTACCCCTACTCCGCGCTGGAGAGCCTGAGCACGGCCACCTCGGATTCCACGACAGCCAATGTCCGAAGCGTCACCGCCATCCGAGCCGGGCAGGTCAACTACGTCCGCAACTCGGTCAAGGCGACCGTGGACGCCTATGACGGCACCGTGCATCTGTATGCCTGGGACGAAGCCGATCCGTTGCTGCGCACCTGGTCACGGGCCTACCCGGGCACCGTCGAACCGCTCTCGGCGATCAGCGGATCGCTGATGTCGCACCTGCGCTACCCCGAGGACCTGTTCAAGATCCAGCGCCTGGTGCTCAGCCGCTATCACGTCACCGACGCCTTGTCCTTCTACTCCAAGCAGGACTATTGGCGGGTTCCGGACGACCCGGCGCAGAGCGATCAGAAGGTATTCCAGCCGCCGTACTACCTCACGCTGGCGATGCCCGGGCAGCCCAAACCGAGCTTCTCCTTGACGACGACCTTCATGCCTACGGGTGACCGGCAGGTGCTCTCGGGCTTCCTTGCCGTCGACGCCGATGCCGGGTCGGTCGCCGGCCAGAAGGCCCCCGGCTTCGGCACCCTGCGGTTGCTGGAGTTGCCCCGTGATTCCAATATCAAGGGCCCGGGGCAGGTCCAGAACGACATCAACTCCTCCAACGACAACAGCCCGGGCTTCTCCCTGACGCTGAGCCAGTTCCTCAACAACAACCGACAGCAGGGCTCGCGGGTCACGCTCGGCAACCTGCTGACCCTCCCCGTCGGCGGCGGACTGCTCTATGTCCAGCCGATCTATGTCTCGGCGAACACCACGTCGGCCTATCCGCTTTCGCGGGTCACGGTGGCGGCCTTCGGCGACAAGCTGGCCTGGTCCGATACCCTCACCGGCGCGCTCGACGGCCTCTTCGGCGGCACGTCCGGCGCGAGCCCCGGTGACTCCGACCCGGGCTCCGGCCCGACCCCGCCGCCCTCGGGCAGCGGCGACGATGCCGCCCTTGCCGCCGCCCTCGCGGACATGAAGAAGGCCTTCGAGGAGGGCCAGAGCGCTCTCGCCAAGGGCGACTTCACGGCATACGGCGAGGCCCAGGACCGGCTCAAGGCGGCACTGGACAAGGCCATCGCCGCCGCGCCCAAGGGCGGATCAGTGACCATCCCGAGCACACCGCCGCCCACGGCCACCTCATGACGCAGGTGAGGCGCATCGCGATTTGGAGTGCCTCACCCCGGTCACGTATGGTGGTGTCACCGACGCGGGGTGGAGCAGCTCGGTAGCTCGCCGGGCTCATAACCCGGAGGTCGCAGGTTCAAATCCTGCCCCCGCTACCACAGCGTCACTGTCAAGGCCCGGACTTCTCCCGGGCCTTGACGCATTTTCGGGCGGTTCGCCGTCCCGGCAGAAGGGTTGTCCTCGTGTCCGATCGTCAACATCGTGTCGTCATCATTGGCTCCGGCTTCGGTGGGCTCTTCGCGGCCCGCGCCCTGAAGCGCACCGATGTCCAGATCACCCTGATCAGCGACACGACCGCCCACCTCTTCCAGCCCCTGCTTTACCAGGTCGCCACCGGCATCCTGTCCGAGGGCGAGATCGCCCCGAGTACCCGTGAGGTGCTGGCCCGCCAGAAGAACGCCCGCGTGCTCCTGGGCCGGGTGGCCCGGATCGACGTCGAGCGCCGCCTCGTGACGTCCTATGTCCTCGGCGAAGAGACGGTCACCGAGTACGACTCCCTCATCGTCGCGGCAGGCGCCGGTCAGTCCTACTTCGGCAACGACCAGTACGCCGAGTTCGCCCCGGGTATGAAGAGCATCGACGACGCTCTCGAACTGCGCGGTCGCATCTTTGGTGCTTTCGAACTGGCCGAGCTCGCCGACGACCCGGCGGTCCGCGAGCGTCTGCAGACCTTCGTCGTCGTCGGTGCCGGACCCACGGGTGTAGAGATGGCCGGCCAGATCTCCGAGCTGTCACGCCGCACGCTCAAGCACCAGTTCCGCAGCATCGACCCGGCGACCTCGCGCATCCTCCTGCTCGACGCGGCTCCTCAGGTGCTGCCCAGCTTCGGCAGTCACCTCGGTGGGCGCGCGCAATCCCGACTCGAGGGCATGGGCGTCGAGGTCCTTCTCGGCACTAAGGTTGTCGGTGTGGACGCCGACGGCGTCGACATCGAGGACGCCGCCGGCCGCCGCCGCATCGAGGCGGCGACCAAGGTCTGGGCGGCAGGTGTCCAGGCGTCGCCGCTGGCCAAAGTCCTCGCGGAGCAGACCGGTGCCGACCTCGACCGCGCCGGCCGGATCGCCGTGCGCGACGACCTGACGCTGCCCGGCCACCCCGAGATCTATGTCGTCGGCGATATGGCCACCCTCAAGGGCTATCCGGGTGTCGCACAGGTGGCCATCCAGGGCGGACGGTATGCCGCGGCCCGCATCCGCGAGCGCCTCACCGGACCAGCGGACCCGGCGCCCTTCGCCTACAAGGACAAGGGCTCGATGGCCACCATCTCGCGCTTCAGTGCGGTGGCGAGCATCGGCAACCTGCGCTTCTCCGGGTTCATTGCCTGGGTGCTCTGGCTGGCCATCCACCTCGTCTACATCATCGGCTTCAAGTCGCGGATCACCACCCTCCTGCACTGGGCGATCAGCTTCGTCGGCCGTGGCCGCTCCGAGCGGGTCGCCACCATGCAGCAGGTCCTCGCGCGCAACATCATCGACGAGATCGGCCACAAATACCCCGACGCATCGCCCGCTCCCAGCGCGCCCGACGCTCCCGGCTCGGGCGAGCCGGGAGCGTCGGGGTTGCGGGCCGGCTGACGTCAACCGATCGCGGCGCCAGAACGCTAACGGGGCACTTTCGGCAGCAGCCAGGTGGCGTAACCGGCCAGCACGATCATCATGACGATCACGCCGGCCAGCGCACGGCCGTCGAGGCGGTCGCCGGTGCAATAGGCCGTCAGGTCGTAGACCAGGTGCCAGGCCACGCCGATCCACAGGCTGCGCGTCAGCGCGACGAGAGCGCCGAGCACCACTCCCACCTCGGCGGCGAAGACCGCCTGCAGGAGCAGATAGAGCCCGGACTTGCCGGAGCCGGCATTGGCCAGGTGCAGGGCGCCGAAGAGGCAGGCGCCCGTGACGACCGCGCGCCGGTCACCGAGCCCGCGCAGCGCCGCAAGGACCAGCCCGCGGAACCACACCTCCTCGTTGATGCCCACGCACACAGTGAGCACGAGATAGGCGAGAGCCGTGGCCCTCGTCACCTCGAAGTCCGAGGTCGTGGCCACGGCGATCGGCGCGATCAGCAGGGGCAGCCCGAAGCCGATGCGCCGCATACCGATCGGCGCGCGCCAGCCGTATGCCGCGAGGCCGGGTCGCGAGCGCGCCATCACCGTCAGGCCCACGAGGGCGGAGACCGCGACGAAGCCCGTGAGGGTCCAGATCGTCGCCTCATCGCCGAGCCGGCGTTGCGCGGCGAACCCCGCGCCGACGGCGGTCAGGATCAGCCCGCCAACACTCAGGACCAGACCCCAGACCGTCGGATGGCTGGTGCGCCAGATCGCCGGCATGCCGCGCGGCTCGTCCCGCCGATTGGAAGGGGGTGTGTGGACAGGTGCTGAGATCGGCGTGGAC
Source organism: Nostocoides vanveenii (assembly GCF_039531165.1). Lineage (NCBI taxonomy): Bacteria > Bacillati > Actinomycetota > Actinomycetes > Micrococcales > Intrasporangiaceae > Nostocoides > Nostocoides vanveenii. The sequence continues at coordinate 19,933 of NZ_BAAAPN010000049.1, forward strand.
ATCGGTCGTCCTTTCGTTGTTGCGTGAAAAGCGCTGCCAGTCAAGGTCTTCCACCGTGGTGGTGCGCACCGGGTGAGCACAGGGTGTCCACGCCGGCATACTCGAGACAAGGCTTCGGGCCTGGCGCATCGGCGCCTGTCCGGTGACAGCCAGTGAGTGCCGTTAAGTAGATTGACCGCATGGCGGCGGGGCTCGAGCACCGAGACGGTGAGCGCGGCATCGGGCCGGTCGCCCTCAGTGACGATGCCGAGCGCCTCTACCTGGCGTTGGTCGCGCACGATGGCGACTTCACTCCGGCTCGACGCGAGGCCGGAACAGGCTGGTCCGACGCCCTCGATGAGTTGGTGGCTCTGCATCTCGTCCGGCTGACGGGGCAGGAGGAGCGTTGCGAGGTGCGCAGCCCGGGCGAAGCGGCCGAAGCCGCGGTCGCGGCGGGGGAGCAAACGGCATACGCCACGCTGCGGCAGGCGCCGCCATCCGGGAGCGACTGCGCGATCTGGCGCCGCACTACCGCCGCATGGTGCGCGCCTCCACGACCGAGATCCTCACCGGTTCGGAGGCGATCAATGCCCGGATCGGCGAAATCCTGCCGCTCGTCCGGGCGACCGTGGCGTCGGCCCACCCGACCCTCGGCAACGCCGAGCGCCTCGAAGCGTCCCTGGCGACCGGCCTGATCACCGACCCGGCCGTCGTCGCGCTCCTGCACGACATCTTCGGTTTCCTGTGGGAGCGGGGCCGGCCGGTTGCGGCCCCGGCGGACGAGGGGACGTTGCCCGGTGATCTCGAGGTCGCCCTCCTGCGCGAACTGGCCGCCGGCCGGACCGACGACGCCATCGCCCGCCGCCTGGGCATGTCCACGCGGAGCCTGAGCCGGCAACTGTCCGCCCTGCTGGATTCCCATGGCGTCCAGACCCGCTTCCAACTGGGCCTGGTGGCGGCCCGGGCCGACCTGGTCGATGCGACCGAGTAGTGAAACGTCCACGGGCCGGCACCCCCACGAGTAGGTAATCGCTTCGGCTTAGGGTGACCCCCATGCCTCTGGACTATCCGATCCACGAACGCACCCTGGCCAACGGCCTGCGCATCGTGGTCTCCCCGGATCACAGCGTGCCGACCGTCACCGTCAACCTCTGGGTCGGTGTCGGGTCGCGTCACGAGGTGGCCGGGCGCACGGGCTTCGCGCATCTCTTCGAGCACCTGATGTTCCAGGGGTCGCGCCAGGTCGCCAGTGGCGAGCACTTCTCCGCCCTGATGGCCCAGGGCGGGCGGCTGAATGCCACCACCTGGTTCGACCGCACCAACTATTTCGAGACCATCCCGGTCGGCGCCCTCGACCTCGCGCTCTGGCTCGAGGCGGACCGCCACGGCTACCTGCTCGACGCCGTCAACCAGGCCAATCTCGACAACCAACGCGATGTGGTGAAGGAGGAGAAGCGCCAGCGCTACGACAACGTCCCCTACGGCAATGTCATGCGCGACATCTACGCCACCCTCTTCCCCGAGGGCCATCCCTACCACCACCCGACCATCGGGTCGATGGCCGATCTCGATGCCGCGAGCGTGGCCGATGTGCATGCCTTCTTCGAGGCCCACTACCGGCCCGACAACACCCTGATCACGCTCGTCGGCGACATCACGCCCGAGGACGGTTTCGCCAAGGTCGAGCGCTACTTCGGCGCCCTCCCCGCGCGCCCCGGCGCGGCGCGTCCCGTGCTCGGGCAACTGCCGCCCCTGGCTGAGCCGGTGCGCCTTGATGTGGTCGGCGAGGTCCCCAACGACCGCCTGCACTTCGCCTTCCGGCTCCCGGTCGAGAATGACCAGGACTTCCTGGCCGCCGACCTCGCCCTCGAAGCCCTCGGCGGGCTGGCCATCTCCCGGCTCGTGCGCCGGCTCGTTCGCGAGGACCAGGTCGCCAACTCGGTCCAGGCGCACGCGATGGGGTTCGTCGACGGCGTCTCCCTCGGGCTGATCGCCATCGACGTGGCCGAGGGCGCCCGCGCAACCGAGGTCGAGGAGGCCCTCCTGGAGGAGTTGCGCCGCTTCCTTCAGGACGGGCCGAGCCCGGCCGAAATGGAAGCCGCCCTCGCCCAGTCCGAGCGCTCCTGGCTCACCGCGCTCGCCGCCCAGGACGAGCGCGCCGATCTGATCAGCCATTACGGCCTGCTCCACAACGACCCGGGCTTCGTCAACACCCTGCTCGATCGCCTGGCCGCGGTCAGCGCGGCCGACGTCACGCGCGTCGCCCGCCAATGGCTCGCCCCGTCCGCGCGGGCCGTCGTCTCCTATCTGACTCCCGAGAAGGCCCAGGCCGCCTGATGACCACCGCACCGATCGCTCGTCCCGAGGTCACGGCCCCGGGCCGCTGGGAGTTTCCGACGCCCACCACCACGCGCCTGGCCAATGGCCTGACCGTCCACATGTACGACGTGCCCGGCCAGTATGTCGTGGCCGCCCGCCTCATCGTCCCGCTCAGTGTGCGTTGGGAGCCGCGCGAAAAGGAGGGAGTGATCTCGCTGCTCTCGCGCCTGCTCGACGAAGGGACCGAGCAGCATACGACCGAGGAGTTCACCGAACTGCTCGAGCGACGCGGCATCGCTTTGGGCGCGGGCCTAAGCGACGGGGGCCTGCATGTCGATCTCGATGTGCCGGCCCGCAACCTGCCCGCGGCCTTGGAGCTGATGTGTGCGGCGATCGCCACCCCCAGCTTCCCCGAGAAGCAGGTCGGCCGGCTTGTGCGTACCCGGCTCGCCGAGATCGAGCAGGAGCGTGCCTCGGCACCGCACCGCGCCGCCAAAGAACTCGCCGCGACCTATTTCGACGCGAGCGAGCGCGCCAGCCGGCCCACGGCGGGCACGATCGAGACCGTCAAGGGCCTGACCCGCGCTGACGTCGCGGACTTCCATCGTGCCCACATCGGGCCGACCCACGCGACGCTGGTGCTGGCCGGAGATTTCGGCGACACCGATGTTTCGGCGCTCGTCGCCGACGCTTTCGGCGCGTGGGCACCGCTGCCGCGGCCGGTCGAGCCCGAGCCACGCCCGGCGCTCCGCGCGCCGGACGCGGTGCGCATTGTGCTGGTGGATCGGCCCGGTTCGGTGCAGAGCGAGATCACGGTTGCCGGCCCGGGGCCAGATCGCCATGTCGAGCCCGCCTGGGCGGCCTATCCGGTCCTCGGCTTTGTCGTCGGCGGCTCGCCCAACGCCCGCGTCGACGCGGTTCTGCGGGAGGAGAAGGGCTACACCTACGGCATGCGTGCCTCATTCCGGCCACGCCGGGCGGGCGGACTCTTCGTGACCGCTGGGTCGGTTCGCACGGAGGTGACGGCCGATGCATTGACGCTCCTGCTGGGCATCCTCGACGACGCCCGGGCGGGGTTCAGCCAGGCCGAATGCCGAGATGGCGTCGACTTCATCCGCAACACGGCACCGGGCCGCTACGCCACGGCCGACGCCGTCGCCGAGGAGGCGGCGGCACTCGTGCTCGACGGCCTGGACCTCGACTTCACCACCACCAATCTCGACCGGATGGCGGCCCTGACGCCCGAGGACCTGACGCAGGCCTACGGCCGGTTCGTCACGGGGGAGTGGACCATCATCGTGGTCGGCGACGCCACGGCATACGCCGATCAGTTGGGGACCCTGGGGCGCGGCCAGGTGACGGTCGTCGCGAACTGACCGCGCGTAGGCCGTGTTGCGAAAGTCGTTTGGACCGGGGTCCCCACGAAGTATCGGAGCGACGAAGGAGCGGAGAACTTCGAGGGGTGTCTCAGTGAGCCAAGGCGCGCAGGACCGCGTCGTGCAGATGACCATTGGTCGCGACGGCGTTGCCGCCGAAGGGGCCGTCCCGGCCGTCGAGGCCGCTGAAGCGGCCCCCCGCCTCGGTGACGATGGGCACGAGGGCCGCCATGTCGTAGAGCGCGAGCTCCGGCTCGCTCGCGATATCGACTGCGCCTTCCGCGACCAGCATGTACGACCAGAAATCGCCGTATGCCCGATCGCGCCAGCACCGCGCCATCAACGCGGTCATCTGCGGCAACCGCCCGGCCGTCGCCCACGAGCTGAGGCTGGAGATGGACAAGGAGGCATCCGAGAGCTCGCGGACGCCCGAGACGCCGATTCGCTTCGCCGCGGTGATATTGCGCCCTGTCCAGGCGCCGGTGCCCTTGGCCGCCCACCAGCGCCGGCCCAGCGCAGGCGCTGCCACCAGCCCCATCACCGGGTCGTCGCCGTCGAGCAGGGCGATCAGGGTGGCCCAGACCGGCACGCCGCGCACGAAGTTGTGCGTGCCGTCGATCGGGTCGATCACCCAACGCCGCGGCCCGTGCCCGGTGTCCGCGAACTCCTCGCCGTGGACCGCATCGCGCGGCCGGGTGCGTGACAACTGGGTCCGCAGCACTTCCTCCGCAGTGCGGTCCGCGTCGCTGACCAGGCTCAGATCCGGCTTGGCCTCGATGGCCAGATCCTCGGCCTTGAAGCGCGCCATGGTCACTCGCTCGGCAGCGTCGGCGAGCACATGGGCCAGGCGCAGGTCATCATCGTATGCCGGCATGATCGCAACCGTAACTGTCTGCACCCGCGTGGGTCTCATCCGTCACAATTTTCCCGTGCGCGTCGCGGAATGTCCCCGAATCGTCACCGGAAGCTCCTCGCGGGTCACATTTTTGTCTCGGAGCACGCGCCGGTGTCGCCATTGTCGGATTCGTGGACTTACATAGGGGAGCGCGGCGCATTGCGGCGCGCGCGAGGTCGGCCCCGATCGGGGGATGCAGGCTTCGGGCCACCGTCTCGACCAGAGGCGGCCTAAATTCAGTAGGAGGAAATCCATGCGAGGAACTCGCACGATCGCGCTCGCCGGTGTCTCGGCGCTGGCGCTGCTCACGGCGGCCTGTAACGGCGGCGGAGGCTCGACCGCCTCGGGCTCCGCGGGGAACACCGGCAACACGGCGGCCGCCGCCGGTGGCGAGATCAGCATCGTCGGTTGCACCCCGCAGAACCCGTTCATCCCGGCGATGACCAATGAGACCTGTGGCGGCGACATGCTTGATGAGGTCCTCGCGCGCCTGGTCCACTACAACAGCGAGACCGCGGCCCCCGAGATGGATGTGGCCGAGTCGATCGAGACCACGGACAACCAGAACTTCACCGTCAAGATCAAGCCGGGCTACAAGTTCAGCGACGGCACCGAGATCAAGGCCAAGAACTTCGTCGACGCGTGGAACTGGAACCGCGCCGGCGCCAACGGCACCCTGAACTCCTACTTCTTCGACGTCATCGACGGCGCCGCCGACATGGACTGCGGCCTGAGCAAGGACAAGGACGGCAACGACGCGCCCGACTGTGAGAAGAAGCCGGCCAAGACCGACAAGCTCTCCGGCCTGAAGGTCGTCGACGACCACACCTTCACCATCAAGACCACCGAGAAGGTCTCGAACCTCCCGGTTCGCCTCGGCTACAGCGCTTTCGCGCCGCTGCCCGACTCCTTCTTCACCGACAACGGCAAGGCCTACGGCAAGATGCCGATCGGCGCGGGCCCCTACAAGATGGAGTCTTACGACCCCGCCACGGGCGCCGTGCTCGTCAAGAACCCCGACTACGCGGGCTCCTTCGCCGGCAAGGTCGACAAGATCACCTTCAAGATCTACCAGGACCAGGACGCCGCCTACAAGGACGTCCAGGCCGGCCAGACCGACCTGCAGGTCCCGCTCCCCGTCAGCGCCCTGCAGGGTGAGGCCTACAAGAACGACCTGCCCGACCGCTTCGCGGAGAAGGCCACCGGCAACATCGCCACGATCAGCTTCCCCTCGCCCAAGGCCGACAAGAGCTACGAGAACCCCAAGCTGCGCAAGGCCATCTCGATGGCCATCGACCGGCCGTCGATCATCAAGGCCATCCTCGCCAACACCCGTGAGCCCGCCACCGGCTGGGTCTCGCCCGTTGTCGACGGCTACAAGGCCAACGCCTGTGGCGAGGCGTGCACCTACGACGCAGCCAAGGCCAAGGCCCTTTTCGACGAGTCCGGCGGCTACAAGGGGACGTTAACTCTCGGCTACAACGCCGACGGTGACCACAAGGGTTGGACCGAGGCCGCCTGCAACACGATCAAGAGCGCTCTGGGCGTCGACTGCAAGGCTGTCGCTTACCCCGACTTCGCGACCTTCCGCACCCTCATCACCGACCGGAAGATGAAGGGCATGTTCCGGACCGGTTGGCAGATGGACTACCCGTCGATCGAGAACTTCCTCGCCCCGCTCTACGGCACGGGCGCCGGCTCGAATGACGGCGACTACTCCTCGGACAAGTTCGACACCCTGATCAAGGAAGCCGCTGCCGCTCCGGAGGCCGCTGCCGCCAACGCGAAGTACCAGGAAGCCGAAGCAGTTCTCGGCGAGGACTTCCCGACCATCCCGATGTGGTACGGCAAGGCCATCGCCGGCTGGTCCGACAAGGTCGAGAACGTCAAGATCACCCCGTTCGGGACCATCGACCTGGCCTCAGTCACCGTCAAGTCCTGAGCATTCCCACGGCCGTGCGGGTGCGCGCATTCAGCTCCACCGCATCGCCATAAGCAGTGGCCCGCCGACGGTTCCCCGTCGGCGGGCCACGGCCGTTTTATGTGCCCCATAGCGGTTTCCCCGCCACGTGGGGATAGTGTCTCCCCGACGCAACCGCCACTTCCATCCAACGACGGCTCGGAGGTCCGATGACCAAATACATCATCCGACGCTTGCTGCAGATGATCCCGGTGATCCTGGGATCGACCTTCCTGATCTTTGCCATGGTCTTCGCCCTGCCCGGCGATCCGCTGGCCGGCAAGTGTGGTGAGCGGCCCTGCCCGGCCGCCTTCGCCGAGAAATTCCGGGCCGACAACAACCTCGATGACCCGCTGTTCATCCGCTACTTCAAGTACCTCGGGAACCTGCTGCACGGGGATTTCGGGACCACCTTCCAGGGCCTGAACATCCTGGATGAGTTGCAGAAGCGCTATGTCATCACTTTGAAGTTGGCGATCATCGCCCTGCTCTTCGAGACCGTTGTCGGCATCGCGGCCGGCGTGCTCTCGGGTATCCGCAAGGGCAAGTTCATCGACAACCTCGTCCTGATCTCCACGCTGGTCGTCATCTCCATCCCGATCTTCGTCATCGGTTCGCTCTCGCAGACCGTCTTCGGCCTGCGGCTGGGCTGGTTCCCCGTCACCGTGAAGAACCCGCCGGGTTGGTACGACCTGTTGTTACCCGGCTTGGTGCTCGGCTCCTTGTCCTTGGCGTATGCCGCGCGGTTGACCCGCACGAACCTCTCCGAGAACCTCCGGGCCGACTACGTCCGAACAGCCGTGGCCAAGGGCTTGACGCGAAGACGCGTGATCGGCGTCCATACGCTGCGCAACAGCCTGATTCCGGTGGTCACCTTCCTCGGCGCCGACTTCGGCGGCCTGCTCGGCGGGGCGATCGTGACCGAACGCATCTTCAACATCAGAGGCGTGGGCGGTTACATCTTCACCAGCATCCACAACCGTGACGGCGTCGCCGTGGTCGGCGCGGTCACCATGCTGGTCATCGTCTATCTGTTCATGAACCTCATCGTCGACCTGCTCTACGGTGTGCTCGACCCAAGGATCAGCCATGACTGAAGCGACGCTCGCGGCCGACGCCCAGACCACTTCTCCCGACGACCAGAGTGTCGGCGAGGCCCAGTCCCTGAGCCAGGAGGCCTGGAAGGAACTGCGGCGCAATCCGCTCTTCGTGATCTCGCTGATCCTGATCACCATTTTCGTGGTGATGGCGATCTTCCCGCAGCTGTTCACCCGCATCAATCCCAACGACGGGGTCTTGGCCAAGAGCCTGACCCCGCCGTCGTCCGACCAATGGTTCGGCCGCGACCTGCAGGGCTACGACGTCTATGCCCGCACGATCTACGGCGCTCGGGCCTCGATCCTGGTCGGCCTCTTCGCCACCTTCTTCACCAGCCTCCTCGGTGTCGCGATCGGCACCGTGGCCGCCTACTACGGCGGCTGGCTCGACAGCATCGTCATGCGCATCACGGATGTCTTCTTCGCCATCCCCTTCCTGCTCGGCGGCATCCTGTTCATGTCGACCTTCCCCAACACCGCGAACTCCAGCTATGCCTCGATCGTCGGCAAGGTCGTCCTGGCGCTGTCGGTCCTGGGGTGGCCCGGCATTGCCCGGCTGATGCGGGGCGCGGTGCTCCAGGTCAAACCGAATGAATACGTCCTGGCGGCCAAGGCGCTGGGGGCGAGTCCCTGGCGCATCATCCGCAGCCACATCCTGCCCAATGCGATGGCACCGGTCATGGTGGTCTCGATGATCAACCTCGGTGCCTACATCGGCGCCGAGGCCACGCTGAGCTTCCTCGGCATCGGGCTGGTGGCCCCGGCGGTCAGCTGGGGTGTCGCGATCTCGGATTCGCTGCCCTACATCCGGCAGGCCTGGTGGTTCCTCGTCTTCCCGAGCATCTTCCTCTCGCTGACCGTGCTCGCGTTCATCATGCTCGGTGACGCGATCCGCGATGCCTTCGACCCGAAGGGCCGGTGACAGCAATGGCGACTGCAACGGCAACGTCCGCCGCGACCTCCCAGTACCAACCGCAAGACGGGCGCCTGCTCGACGTGGAGAACCTCCACGTGCACTTCCATACGCGCTATGGCACGGCGACGGTCATCAATGGCGTCAACTTCACCCTCGACCAGGGCCAGACCCTCGCCATTCTCGGTGAGTCCGGGTCGGGCAAGTCGGTCACGGCGCAGGCGATCATGGGCATCCTTGACATGCCGCCCGCGCAGATCCCCGAAGGCGTCATCAAGTACTGCGGGCAGGACCTGCTGACGATGCCCGAGGAGCAGCGACGCAAGACGCGCGGCCCAGAGGTCTCGATGATCTTCCAGGATGCGCTGAGTTCGCTGAACCCGACCTTCCCGGTGGGCTGGCAGATCGCCGAGATGTTCCGCGAGCACCGCGGGATGAACAAGTCCGATGCGTATGCCCAGGCCGTGCGTCTGATGGAGCGGGTCTCCATCCCGGCGGCGAAGCAGCGCGTCAAGGCGTACCCGCACCAGTTCTCGGGCGGGATGCGTCAGCGCATCATGATCGCGATGGCGATCGCGCTCGACCCGGCCGTGCTCATCGCAGATGAGCCCACAACCGCTCTCGATGTGACCGTCCAGGCGCAGATCATGGGCTTGCTGCAGGAGTTGCAGGAAGAACGCCAGATGGGGTTGATCCTGATCACCCACGACCTCGGCGTCGTCGCCGACGTCGCCGACCGGATCGCCGTCATGTATGCCGGCCGGATCGTCGAGCAGGCCGATGTCTTCGACATCTACTCCCGCCCGGCGCATCCCTATACCAAGGGCCTGCTGGAGTCGATCCCGCGCCTCGACCTCAAGGGTCAGGAGCTGGCGGCCATCGGTGGCCTGCCACCGAACCTGATGCGAATCCCGCCTGGCTGCGCCTTCAACCCGCGGTGCGCGATGGCGCAGGACATCTGCCGCACGGAGCGGCCGCACCTGCTCGAGGTCGGTCCCAACCGGTCGTCCGCCTGCCACTTCTCCAAGGAGGTGCTCGGTGCCTGAGGTCATCCTCAAAGCAACCGACCTGGTCAAGCATTACCCCATCAAGGGCGGCATCCTGCGGCGCACGGTGGGCCAGGTCAAGGCGGTCGACGGCGTCAGCTTCGAGCTCTACCAGGGCGAGACGCTCGGCGTGGTGGGCGAGTCCGGCTGCGGCAAGTCGACGCTCGGGCGGCTGTTGATGCGCCTGGAGGAGCCCACCTCGGGCAGCGTGGAGTTCCAAGGCGTGGAGATGCAGAAGCAGAGCACGCGCGATATGCGCAAGCTGCGGCGCGACATCCAGATCGTCTTCCAGGACCCCTATACCTCGCTCAATCCGCGCAAAACGGTCGGCGACATCATCGCCGAGCCCTTCGAGATCCACCCGGACGTGGTGCCCAAGGGCGGCCACCGGCGGGCGGTCCAGGAGTTGCTGGAAAAGGTCGGGCTCAATCCCGAGCACATCAACCGCTTCCCCCACCAGTTCTCCGGTGGTCAGCGCCAGCGCATTGGTATCGCCCGCGGCATCGCGCTCAACCCCAAGGTGTTGATCTGCGACGAGCCGGTCTCGGCGCTGGATGTCTCGGTGCAGGCGCAGGTCGTCAATCTCATGGAGAAACTGCAGACCGAACTCGGCCTGTCCTATGTCTTCATCGCACATGACCTGTCCGTGGTCCGCCACATCTCCGACCGGGTCGCCGTGATGTACCTGGGCAAGATGGCCGAGTTGGGCGATGAGGACCAGGTCTACGAGCGGCCCCACCACCCCTACACCCAGGCCCTCCTCTCGGCCGTCCTGGTGCCCGACCCGACGCTTCGGCACAAGCGCGAGCAGATCGTGCTGGTCGGCGACGTCCCGTCGCCGGCGAACCCGCCCTCGGGCTGTCGCTTCCACACCCGGTGCTGGAAGGTGCAGGAAGTGTGCAAGGTCGAGGAGCCGCAGCTGGTCGAGCACCCGGACGGGGTCTCGCAGCACCGGTCCGCCTGTCATTTCGCCGAAGTGCGGACCATTGTCGAGACGACGGTCGCCGACAACACCAGCCTGCTCTTCGACAAGGGCGTCACCGACCACAGCGATGTCGCCGACCCGGCCGGTGCCCCGGTGGCCACTCTGGTCGAAGCGGAAGGCTCCGGTGTCCCCGGCGACTCCGAGCCCTGATCATCTCAGCGGATCCCGGTCGCGGCCGACGTTGTCGGTGCCCAGGGCCGGGATCAGTCGCCCTGTTGGGCGGTTCGGGTGCGTAGGAGGCGGCGCAGGCTGTCCAGGCGTGCCGGGCCGGCCGGCCCGGCCGCACCGGAGGCCACCCAGGCGTCCAGGGCGCACTCCTCTTCGTCGTGGGTGCACCCGCGTGGACACTCGGCGGTGCCGGGCTCGAGGTCGGGGAAGTGCTCGATGATGCGCTGCGGGTCGACGTGGGCGAGCCCGAAGGACCGGATTCCGGGGGTGTCGATGACCCACCCGCCGCCCGGCAGCCGCAGGGCGACCGCCGACGTGGACGTATGCCGTCCGCGTCCGGTCACGTCGTTGACGGCCCCGGTCGCGCGGTCGGCCGTCGGGACCAGGGCATTGACGAGGGTCGACTTGCCGACGCCCGAGTGACCGACCAGCACGCTGACCCGGCCGGCAAGCAGGGCGCGGACGTTCTCCAGCCCGTCGAACTGCGCGCCCCGGTCGGACGTGACGACATAGGGCACCTCCAGGGGCGCGTACTGACCCACGAAGTCGCTCGGGTCGACGAGGTCGGACTTGGTGAGCACCAGCAGCGGGTCAAGTTCCGCGTCATACGCGGCGACGAGGCAGCGATCGATCAGCCGCGGTCGTGGCGGCGGATCGGCCAGGGCGGCGACGACGACGAGTTGGTCGACATTCGCGACGATGCCGCGTTCGACCGGGTCGGTGTCGTCGGCGCTGCGCCGCAACACACTGGCCCGCGGCTCGATCCGCACGATCCGGGCGAGGGCGTCCGGCCCGCCCCCGAGGTCGCCGACGAGGGCGACCCGGTCGCCGACGATGATGCCCTTGCGGCCCAACTCGCGCGCCTTCATGGCCAGGACGATCCGCTCATCCGAGCCGCCCTGATCGACCAGGGTGGTGTAGCGGCCGCGATCAACGCCCGTCACGAAGCCGATCGTGGCGTCCTCGTGGCGCGGCCGGTCCTTCGACCGGGGCCGCGAGCCACGGCGATTCGGCCGGACCCGGACGTCGTCCTCGTCGAGGTCGCGCCGGCTCACCGGCCGCTGCCGGCAAGCATGGCATCCCACAAGGCGATGAAAGTGGGGAGGGTTTTGGCGACCGTGCCCGGATCCTCGATGCGCGTGCCGGCAGCCGAGAGCGCGATGACGGCACCGGCCATCACCATGCGGTGATCGGCATACGTGCGCCAGGGCGACGGGGTGAGTCGTCCGGGTGTGATGCGCAGGCCGTCCGCCCGCTCGTGCACGCCGACACCGGCACGCTGCAACTCCTGGCTCAGCGCCGTAATGCGGTCGGTCTCGTGCCCACGGATATGGGCGACCCCGCGGATGATGCTCGGCCCGTCGGCGAAGGCGGCGAGGGCCGCCACCACCGGGGTCAACTCCGAGGCGTCGTGCAGATCGATGTCGAGACCATTGATGGTGCCCGTGCCGCTGACGGTCAACCCGCCGCGTTCGAGGCGGACCTCCGCGCCCATGATGTCGAGGATGTCGCGCAAGGCGTCGCCGGCCTGGGACGTATGGTGCGGCCAGCCAGGGATCCGCACGCTTCCGCCGGTGACCAGCGCGGCCGCGAGGAAGGGCGCGGCATTGGACAGGTCGGGTTCGACGACGACGTCGAGTCCCGACAGCGGCCCGGGTTCCACGCGCCAGGTGTCGCTCTCGCTGTCATCGACGATGCCGCCGGCATCGCGGATGGTCTCCACCGTCATCGCGACATGCGGCTCGCTGGGCAAGGGCGTGCCGACATGCGTCACCGTCAGCCCGTCGTCATATCGCGAGCCGGCGAGGAGCAGACCGGAAACGAACTGCGAGGACGCGGACGCGTCGATGGTGACCGACCCGCCAGGGACGTGCCCCTGACCGCCGATGACGAAAGGCAGGCTGCCCCGAGCGCCGTCATCGACGCTGGCGCCCACGGCGCGCAGCGCATCGAGCACCGGTCTCATCGGTCGGATCCGAGCCTGAGCGTCGCCGTCGAAGGTCACCGGGCCGTCCGCCAGCGCGGCAACCGGCGGGACAAAGCGCATGACCGTCCCCGCTAGGCCGCAACCGATCTGGGCCGGGCCGCGCAAGGGGCCGGGCGTGACGATCCAGTCGCGGGCGTCGTCCGCAGCGTCGACGATGTCGATACCGAGGTCGCGCAGCGCCTGAGTCATCAGCAGGGTGTCGCGAGAGCGCAGCGGCAGCCGCAGCCGTGAGGCATCGTCGGCGAGGGCGGCCAGCACGAGATAGCGATTGGTGAGTGACTTGCTGCCGGGCAGGGTGACGATGGCATCGACCGGGCCCGCTGCCGCGGGTGCGGCCCAGTCGCCGGGATCAGCCGAGGGCATCGGAGGCCTGGGCCACCTTCAGGCGAGCTTCCCGCTTGGCGGTGCGGGCGGCATACCGCGCGTCCTTGGCGACCGACGCCTTGGTGCGGCCGGCGGCATCCCCGAGCATCCGCGCACGGTAGGCGAGGCCGGGCTTGCCGGCGGTGTCGACCGCCGCGAGCAGAACGCCACCGAGGATGCTGAGGTTCTTGACGAACTGCAGCCGCTGCTGGGCGCGCTTGGCCGGGTCGGTCTCGTTCCAGAAGGGATGGCCGGCGACGGTGGTGGGGATCAGGCTGCCGGCCAACGCGAGCGAGGCCAGGCGCGGGAAGCGGCCCGACGCGAGCAGGCCACCGCCGGCGATCATGGTCGCGCCATTGGCCCGCACCAGCAGTTCGGTGTCCTCGGGCAACCCGAGCGGGCCAGCGAGCGCCTTGACGACCTTGTCGGCGGCGGGCGCCTTGGCGCTCGGGTGGCGAAAGGCGTCCAGGCCGCCGTAGACGAAAATGGACGCGAGCAATGGCCGGGCGATGCGGCGAACGAGTGTCATCGGTTCTCTTTCGAGGGGGAAGGCGGTTCACGTCCTACCGTAGACGCCGATACCGACGACGGCACCGTCGGCGACCGATCCAGCCTGCCCGGCACCGTAACCTCTAGGCGTGCGCGCCATTCCCGAGACCATGGACGCGCGGGTGGTGGGGGCGCTGGAGGGCGCCCTCGCCAATCTGGCCCGCGCCGAGGGTGTCAAGGTCCTGCTGGCGGTGGAGTCGGGCAGTCGCGCGTGGGGCTTCCCATCACCCGACAGCGACTATGACCTGCGCTTTGTCTATGTCCGCACGGTGGCCGACTATCTGACGCCCTGGCCTGCTCGGGACGTTCTTGGCCTTCCTGTCGACGCCGTGCAGGACATTGCCGGCTGGGACCTGGTCAAGGCCGTCCGCCTGCTGGCCAACGGCAACGCGGTCCTCGGTGAATGGGCGCGGTCTCCGATCGTGTACGGCGGTGACCTCGCCTTCCGAACCGCCCTTACCGAGCTCGCTGCGGACGTGGCGGACCCGGCCGCGATCGTGCGGCACTACGCGCACGTTGCGATGAAGAACTGGCCCGCCGACGCGGCCGCCGGCCTGCCGGTGCCGCTGAAGAAGCTCTTCTATGCCCTGCGCCCCGCCGCCGCCGTCCGGTGGCTGCTCGTCCACCCCGGCTCGTCGATCCCGCCGATGACCCTGCGCGAGCTGCTCGCCGAGTGCGACCCGCCTGCGGCCCTCCTGCAGCCGGTCGAGGACTTGCTAGCTGCGAAGGCCGTCGGCCGGGAGATGGGCGAGGGCATCGCGCCACTGCCCGTGCGCGAGTTTGTCAGTGCACAGCTCGCCGCTGCCGCGACCTGCCACGAGCGCCGGCCAGCCCCGCCGGACTACACCCGCCTCAGTGACTTCTTCCGGTCCTGGGTCCCCGAGACGATCGGGAAGGACTGATCACCGATGTGTGGCCGCTACGCCGCGAGCGCGGATCTCGATGAGTTGATCGAGGAGTTCGACGTCGAACTCGACCGGCACGAGGAGCCGAGCCGCTCAGTGCTCGTCAATCCCCAGCACCCGCCGGCGGGCACGCCGGACTGGAATATGGCGCCGACCAAACAAGGGCCGGTCGTCCTGACGCGAGCGGTCGACGGCGTGCCCGTGCGCCAGTTACGGCTGCTGACCTGGGGATTGGTCCCGGCCTGGGCCGAGGATGCCTCGGTCGGGGCGCGCATGATCAATGCGCGCGCGGAGTCGGTGGCCGAGAAGCCGGCATACGGCAAGGCGCTGCGCGCGCGACGCGCGCTCGTCCCGGCCGCGGGGTGGTATGAGTGGCAGCTCTCGCCGACCGCGACCGATGCCAAAGGCAAGCCGCGCAAGCAGCCCTTCTATGTCCGGCGCGGCGACGGGGCGTCGCTGGCGATGGCCGGCCTCTACGAGTTCTGGCGCGACAAGCGCGTCACCGACCCCGATGACCCGAACGCGTGGCTGGTCTCCTTCGCCGTGCTCACCACGGCGGCCGAGCCCGGACTCGATCGCATCCACGACCGTCAGCCGCTGATCCTGGAGCGGACGGACTGGGAGCGCTGGCTGGCGCCGGAAGTCACCGACGTCGAGGAGATCGCCGACCTCTTGACGTATGCCGCACCCGGGCGGTTCGAGGCCTATCCCGTCTCGCGGGATGTCAGTTCCAATCGCAACAACGGCCCGCACCTGATCGATCCGGCCCCGGAAGCGGAACTCGTGGGTGTTGTCGACCCGACGACAAGCGAGATCATCGGCTGACCGAGACGCTGCCGGACGAGGGATGCAGCAAGACATTCGCCAGATCGCTGTCCACGACCAGGCTGGTCACCAGGCGCCCGGCCAGGGCCGGACGCAGCACATCCGCCTTGGCTGCGCCTCGCACGATGCCGATGACTTCGGGAATGGCCCGAAGCTGCTCCGGTGTCAGGGTGAGCACGCGCTCCCCGAGTGCGGTGGCCACCGGGCGTCCCTCGCTGTCGAAGCAGATCCCCATCATTTCCCCGACCACGCCCGTGTCGGCCGCAGCCTGACGATCGTCGGGCGACAGGGCCCGGCAGATGGTCGACGACTCGGGATTCCACGCGCCCATACCGGCCGCCGCGATCGTCACCCGGTAGGCCTGGGCGAAGGCGTCCGCCACGCTCTGCTGGCGTCGCATCGCCGCGGCCGAGGCCGCACTGTCCAGCACCAAGGGGGCGAAGAAGACGTGCGCCTCGCCGCCGGCCAGCCGCGCGGCCCGAGTGACGATGTCCACTGGGCTGCGCGTCTCGCCGGGAACGACCAGTGATCCGCTCAACTGGACGACGGGGATCGGGGGGAGCGCCGTGAGCGCGGCGATCAGGTCGGCGACCGACCGGGACCAGGGCAGGCCCAGCACGTCCGACGGCGTGATGATCTCGGTGAGCAGGTCCGCCGCCGCCCGGCCGATATCGCCTCGCCCACGCCCGGCATCCGGGCTCGCCACGACGACCGAGCAATGGTGCAGGCCGTAGGTCTCCTTGAGGCACTGGCTCAGCTCCATGTCGACCAGCCCGTCGTCGACGACCTCGATGCGCACCATGCCCAATTCATGGGCGGCATCGAGCAGCCGGGCCACCTTGAAGCGGCTGATGCCCAGCGCCGATGCGATATCGACCTTCGACTCGCCGGCGAGGTAGTGGCGTCTCGCGACCGCGGCGGCGAGAGCACGCTCATGGGGTCCCAGCGATTCGGCCACGACGTTATCTCATCGGAACCGGGAGCCTCTTGACAAGAGGTCAGAGCAACCACTTTACTCAGATGTGCGCCATGAACGCTCAAATGAGCGAGCCGCGGATGCCCCGCGAGGCGCAAATCTCAACGAGGAGAGCAGATGGCAGGCAAGAAGTTCCTGGCAATCACGGGCGCGACCGCGCTCGTGGCGACCGCGCTCGCGGGCTGTTCCGGCGCAGGTGGCGGCGGGGGCGGCGGCGGCACGGGCAGCGGTGGTGGCGCCATCAACGTCCTGATGGTCAACAACCCGCAGATGGTGGATCTGCAGAAGTTGACCGACGCCAACTTCACCAAGAAGACCGGCATCAAGGTCAACTACACCGTTCTTCCCGAGAACGACGTCCGCGCCAAGATCTCGCAGGAGTTCTCCTCCCAGGCCGGCCAGTATGACGTGGCCTCGCTCTCGAACTTCGAGATCCCGATCTATGCCAAGAACAAGTGGGTCGCCGACCTGACATCCTACACGACCTCAGACACCGCCTTCAACCAGGGCGACATTCTCAAGCCGATGACCGACTCGCTCAGCGTCGACGGCAAGGTCTACGGCGAGCCTTTCTACGGCGAGTCCTCCTTCCTGATGTACCGCAAGGACGTTCTCGAGGCCAAGGGCCTGACCATGCCCGCCAAGCCCACCTGGGCCGAGGTCGCCGACCTCGCCGCCAAGCTCGACGGCGCCGAGTCCGGGATGAAGGGCATCTGCCTGCGCGGCCAGCCCGGCTGGGGCCAGATCTTCGCCCCGCTGACCACCGTCGTGAACACCTTCGGCGGCACCTGGTTCAACGAGGACTGGACCCCGGGCGTCAACGCGCCGGAGTTCAAGGAAGCCGTCAACTTTTATGTCGACCTGGTCAAGGCCCACGGCGAGGCCGGTGCCCCGCAGGCCGGCTTCACCGAGTGCCTGAACAACACCATGCAGGGCAAGACGGCCATGTGGTACGACGCCACGTCCGCCGCCGGCTCGCTGGAGTCCGCGGACAGCCCGACCAAGGGCAAGTTCGGCTACGCCCCGGCGCCGGTCAACAAGACCGCGAGCTCCGGCTGGCTCTACACCTGGTCCTGGTCGATTCAGGAGGCCAGCAAGAACAAGGACAACGCCTGGAAGTTCATCTCCTGGGCGTCCTCGAAGGAGTACGAAGAGTTGGTCGGTAAGGAGCTCGGCTGGAGCCGCGTGCCCGCAGGCAAGCGCGCCTCGACCTATGCCAACGCCGACTACCTGAAGGACGCCAGCGCGTTCGCCGAGGCCACCAAGGCCGCCATCGAAGGTGCCGACCCCAACAACCCCGGCGTCCAGAAGCGCCCGGCGCCCGGCATCCAGTTCATCGGCATCCCCGAGTTCCCCAAGCTCGGCACCGATGTCAGCCAGCTGGTGAGCAGCGCGATCGCCGGCCAGACGACCGTCGGCGCGGCCCTCGACCAGGGCCAGAAGCTCGCCGAGGACGTCGCCGCGAAGTACAAGAAGTAGACCCATGGCTGCCACCCCCACCAAGGGGGCCAGGGCAGCCATGCCGAAGAGGAGCAGCCTCGCGCGCTCAGGTGACTGGGCGCGCAGGATGCCTCTCCTCCCGGCGATGGTCCTGGTCTTCTTCGTGACGCAGTTGCCGTTCGTCTTCACGATCGGCGCCTCGTTCATGAACTGGAATGCCTACTATCCCGATGAGCGCGGCTTCAATGCCGGCGCCAACTTCAAGACGGTGCTCACCGACCCGGCGGCTCGCAAGGCCATCTGGGTCACCGTCTTGCTGACCGCGTCGGTCGTGTTGATCTCGCTCTTCCTCGGGCTGGTCATCGCGCTGCTCCTGGACCGGAAGTTCCTCGGCCAGGGCATCGTCCGCACGATGATGATCACTCCCTTCTTGGTCGTCCCGGTCGCGGCGGCGCTGCTGTGGAAGCACGCGTTGTACAACCCCGAGTACGGCCTGTTCAACGGGATGCTGACCAAGATCTTCGGCAAGGGTGCCCCGCAACCGGACTGGATCAGTGAGCACCCGATGTGGTCCATCATCTTCGCGATCGTCTGGCAGTGGACGCCCTTCATGATGCTGATCCTGCTGGCAGGCCTGCAGTCTCGCCCCATGGATGTCGTCGAGGCTGCCCGCATCGATGGCGCCAGCCCATGGCAGATCTTCACCACTATGACGCTGCCGCACCTGCGTCAGTACATCGAGCTCGCCGGCCTGCTCGGCACGATCTACGTGGTCCAGAACTTCGACCATGTCTTCACCATCACCAGTGGCGGTCTGGGCACGGCGAACCTGCCGTACTACATCTACGAGACCTTCTACACCGGACAGGACTACGGCCTGGCGTCGGCGGCCGGCGTGGTGGTCGTGATCTTGACCATCATCGTCTCGACGATCGCCCTGCGGACGGTCTTCAGCATCTTCCGGGAGGACCAGCGATGAGCACGAAAACGGTGACCCTGTCCAACGGGCAGCAGGTCAACTTCCGCAAGCCGCCGCGTTCTTCCCTGCTGCTCTCGGCAGCCGCGTGGATCGTCGGCTTTCTGTTCGTCGCGCCGGTTCTCTGGATGATCCTGACGAGCTTCCACTCCGAATCGGCGGCAGCAACGAACCCGCCGTCTTTCACGGCACCGTTGACCCTGGGGGGCTACCGGTCGTTCTTCGCGTCGGGGCCGTGGCCCTCGCTGATCAACTCGGTGATGGCCAGTGTCGTCTCCACCCTCCTGGTGTTGGCGCTCGCCTTCCCCGCCGCCTATGCGCTCTCGATCCGCCCGGTGCGCAAGTGGTCGGACGTGCTCTTCTTCCTGCTGTCGACGAAGTTCTTGCCGGTCGTGGCCGGCCTGCTGCCGATCTTCCTGTTCGCCAAGAAGGTCGGGCTGCTGGACAACATCTGGCTGCTCATCATCTTCTACACGGTGATGAACCTCCCGATCGCCATCTGGATGCTGCGCTCCTTCCTCGCCGAGGTCCCCTCGGAGATGCTGGAGGCGGCCGAGGTAGACGGCGCCGGGTTGATCTTGACCCTGCGCAAGGTCGTCGCCCCGGTCGTCATGCCCGGTCTGGCCTCGGCCGCGCTGATCTGCTTCATCTTCAGCTGGAACGAGTTGCTCTTTGCCCGGGTCCTGACCGGCACGGTCAGCCAGACGGCTCCGGTCTATCTGACCGGCTTCGTGACCAGCCAGGGCCTCTTCCTGGCCAAGGTTTGCGCGGCCTCGCTCGTGGTGTCGCTGCCGGTACTGGTGGCCGGGTTCGCGGCGCAGGACAAGCTGGTCCAGGGTCTGTCGATGGGGGCGGTGCGCTGACGATGTCAGACCCCACCCCGCTGTCCGCGGCCACCCTCGGCGGGCTGCCCGCCGAGGTGGCCCGGCCGGCATACGACCGTTCCGCCGTCACACCGGGAATGGTGCACTTCGGCGTCGGCGGCTTCTTCCGTGCGCATCAGGCGATGTATCTCGATCTTTTGATGAACAACGGCGAGAATCTCGACTTCGGGATCGTCGGCGTGGGCACCATGCCCGGCGATGCCCGGATGCGGGATGCCATGCAGGCGCAGGACTGCCTCTACACACTCGTCGTCAAGCATCCGGACGGCTCGCGGGATGCGACGGTCATCGGCTCGATGATCGACTACCTCTTCGCGCCCGACGACCCGCAGGCCGTACTCGACCGGCTCGCCGATCCGGCCACCAGAATCGTTTCGCTGACGGTGACCGAGGGCGGCTATCACGTCAATCAGGTGACCGGGGAGTTCGACCCCAAGGGAGCGGCTCTCGAGGCCGATCTCGCGGGCGGCGGTCCGCCGCAGAGCGTCTTCGGGTTCATCACCGAGGCGGCGCGCATGCGGCGGGATGCCGGCATACCGCCCTTCACCGTGATGTCCTGCGACAACCTGCCGGGCAATGGCGATGTCGCCAAGAAGATGATTCTCGCGTTCGCCGCGATGAAGGACGCCGACCTGGCGGACTACATGCGCGCGAACATCCCCTTTCCCAACTGCATGGTCGACCGGATCACCCCGGTCACCGCGCCCGCGGATATCGACGATCTCGCCGAACGCTTCGGCGTGGCCGATCAATGGCCCGTGGTCTGCGAACCCTTCACGCAGTGGGTGCTGGAGGATCACTTCGCCGCCGGCCGACCGGCATACGACAACGTAGGCGTCCAGATCGTCGAGGACGTCGTGCCGTACGAGCTGATGAAGCTCCGGCTGCTCAACGCCAGCCACCAGGCGTTGTGCTATCTGGGCTACCTCAGCGGTTATCGCTACGCGCACGAGGTCTGTCAGGATCCGCTCTTCGTGGAGTTCCTCCTCGACTACATGGAGAACGAAGGCAGTCCCACGCTGCCGCCGGTACCCGGAGTCGATCTGGACGCCTACCGCCATCAGCTCATCGAGCGCTTCGCCAACCCCGAGGTGCGCGACACGCTGGCGCGGCTATGCGCGGAGAGTTCGGACCGCATCCCGAAGTGGCTGGTCCCGGTCATCAAGATCAACCTCGCCAATGGCGGGCAGATCGACCGCTCGGCGCTGATCGTCGCCTCCTGGGCGCGGTATGCCGAGGGGCGCGACGAGCAAGGCGAGCCGATCGAGGTCGTGGACCGGTTCAAGGAGAAGGTGATGGCCGCGGCGGCCGCGCAGGCCGGCGATGACCTCGCCTTCATCCGGGATCGCGACTTCTTCGGCGACCTCGCCGACGACGAGCGATTCACTGGCGCCTACCGGCGCCATCTCGCGAGCCTGCACGACGTGGGGGCCCGCACCACCTTGGAGAACGCGGCCGCCGGCTAAGTACCCCCGAGGGCGCATGCGCACCGGGGTCGGGCAAATCAGCCTGGCCCCGGCGCTCGTGCGCCCGTGCCAGGATGGCAACAGTTGAGTCGTGAGGAGATGCCCATGAGCGCACAGACCCTCGTGGCCGGGGTCGACAGTTCGACCCAGTCATGCAAGATCGTGGTCTGCGATGCCGAGACCGGGGCGATCGTCCGAACCGCCCGGGCCCCCCACCCAGACGGGACCGAGGTGGACCCGCGGCACTGGTGGGCCGCCTATGAGCAGGCCGGTGCGGATGGCTTGCTCGACGGCGTGTCGGCCATCGCGGTCGGTGGCCAGCAGCACGGCATGGTCACCCTCGACGATGGTGACGAGGTGGTCCGTCCGGCCCTGTTGTGGAATGACACCCGCTCCGCCGGTGCCGCGGCGGACCTGGTCGAGGAGTTCGGCGGAGCCCAGGCCTGGGCCGAGCAGATCGGTGTAGTTCCGGTGGCCGCGATCACCGCGACCAAGCTGCGGTGGCTGGCACGGAACGAGCCCGACAGCATGGCTCGGACACGGACCTGCGTCCTGCCGCACGACTGGCTCACCGGCCAGATCCTTAAGGACGGCAACGGTTTTCAGCGCTGGGTCACCGATCGCGGCGATGCCTCGGGGACCGGTTACTGGTCGGCGCACAGCCAGGACTATCGCGCCGATGTGATGGACCTGGCGATGGGCCGAACCGTCGAAGTGCCGACGGTGCTGGCTCCCCACGAGGTCGCGGGACGCACCGCGTCGGGGATGATCGTCGCGCCGGGCACCGGCGACAATATGGGCGCGGCGCTCGGGCTCGGCTTGCTCCCTGGCGACGTCGTGGTGTCGCTCGGGACGTCGGGGACGGTGTTCGCGCGGCATACCGAAGCCGTTGTCGACGCCAGCGGCGCCTTGCAGTCGTTCGCCGACGCTGAGGGTGGCTACCTGCCGCTGCTGTGCACCCTCAATGCGGCCCGCGTCCTCAATGCGGGGGCGGCGATGCTGGGCGTGGACTATGCCGAGTTCGACCGGCTCGCGCTGGCAGCCGCACCAGGGGCCGGCGGGCTGACGCTGATTCCCTATCTCGACGGGGAGCGCACACCGAACCTTCCGCAGTCGACCGGCACCCTCCTCGGGCTGACCCGCGCCAACGCCACGCCCGAGAATCTCGCCCGGGCACATGTCGAGGGCATGCTGCTCAATCTCGTTGCGGGAGTAGGAGCTTTGCGTGACCACGGCGTCGCTGTCGAGCGGATTCTGCTGATCGGTGGGGCCTCTGCCTCCGTGGCGGTGCAAGACATTGCGTGCCAGCTCTTCGGGCTGCCGGTCGTGGTGCCGGCCGCGGGGGAGTATGTCGGTCTGGGTGCCGCGCGCCAGGCGGCGTGGACTCTCTCCGGGGCGGACGCGCCGCCGCCGTGGGAGATCTCGCTGGACGTGCGCGCAGAGCCCGGCGCACCCGATGCCGGTGCCGAGATCGTCGGCCGGTATCGCGACGCCGTCCGCGCTCTTTACGGCGTTGTCTAAAGCGGCCTAGTGCGGCGAGCCGGTCGGCCGTGGCCGCGACGGGCAGCCAGGACGGACGATCTCGTGGGCGGACCGTTGGAGCCGCCGCGCGTTACGGTCAGGTATGCCCGAGGCCCGACAGATAGAGACGCCCGGCGGTCCCGGCCGCGCCTTCACGTATGCCGCGTCGGGTCCGGATCCGCTCGCGACGGTGGTCCTGGGCCACGGGGCCGGCGGTGGCCTCGGCGCGTCCGACTTGGTGCTGCTCGCGCGGGCCTTGCCCGAGCGGGGCTACCGGGTGATCTTGATCGAGCAACCCTGGAAGGTCGCCGGCCGAAAGATCGCCGGCCGGCCACCGACCCTGGATGCGGCCTGGGTGCCGATGATCGCCGCCTTGGGCATCGTCGGCCCGCTGGCGGTCGGCGGGCGCAGCGCCGGCGCGCGCGTCGCCTGTCGGACCGCCGCCGAGGTCGGGGCGAGTGGGGTGCTGTGCCTGTCTTTCCCGCTGCACCCGCCGGGCAAGCCCGAGGCGTCGCGCGCGGGGGAGTTGCGTGCGCCGGGGGATCACGGCCTACCGGTCCGGGTGGTGCAGGGCGAGCGTGATCCCTTCGGTGGCCCCGACGAAGTGCGGGCCGAACTCGCGGATCCCAGCTGGGTGGCCGGCGTGCCCGGCACCCACTCCTTCGGCCGCACCCCGACCGAGGTCCTGGCCGCCACCCTGACCTTCCTCCCCGCCCTCACCACCTGATCGATCCCCCTCCACGTCGAGTGGCCGGTTCAGCCCCGTCGAGTGGCCGGTTCAGCCCTGTCGAGTGGCCGGTGAGCCGACCACTCGACCGCCGGGCGGAATCGTGGTGGTGCTCATCAGAGCGCGCCGCCCGCCGCCGGCGGGGCGGTGGAGTCGGCGCCTTCGGCCACGGACTCGCGGGCCAGGTGCTCCTCGATCTGGAACCAGTCGGTGCCGGCGCGCTTGGCGATCGTCAGCAGGCTGTTCATCGAGGCGACCTCCTCGACCTGCTCTTTGAGGAACCACATCATGAACTGCTCGCCGAGCACATCGTCCTCAGCCCGCGCCGCGCGGAACAGCGCCTCGACCTGCGCGGTGACCTGCTTCTCCTGCTCCAGGGCGAGCGCGATGGGCTCCTCGGGCGTGCTGAAACCCGACACCACGTCATCGACCCCGCTGATCCCGACCTCGAGGTCACGATCGAGCAGATAGCGCACGAACATCATCGCGTGATTGCGCTCCTCGACCGCCTGCCGGTAGAAGTCTGCGGCCAGCCGCGGCAGGTCGTGATCGTCGAACCAGATCGCGATGGCGACGTACTGGTGGCTCGCCGTGAACTCGTTGCGGACCTGCGCCCTGAGCAAGTCGACGAAGGAGGGGGAGGTGGTGATCGGCATACGGAAAGGTTAGTTCTCGCGTGCGATGGGTCCGAACACCTTGGCGGGCGCACTGAATCGGGCAGGTGCGCCGTAGGCGCTGACGTAGGCTGTCCCTTCGTGGCCACCGACTTTTCGACCGAGATCTCGCACCTGCGCACCACGATGGCGTCGGTGCGCGAGGTTACCGACTTGGAGAAGTTGGCCGCCCGCATCACCGAGTTGGAGGGAAAGGCGGGCGCGCCCGATCTGTGGGACGACCCCGAGGCGGCCCAGCAGGTGACGTCGGCGCTTTCGCGGTCGATCGCCGAGCGCGACCGCATCCTGGAGATGGACTCGCGGATCGACGACCTTGAGGTGCTCGTGGAGCTCGGCACCGAGGAGGGCGATGAGGCGACCATGGCCGAAGCCGAGCGCGAGCTCGCCTCGATCACCAAGGCCGTCGGCGAGTTGGAGGTGCGCACGCTGCTCTCGGGGGAGTATGACGAGCGGGGCGCGGTCATCACCATCCGCTCCGGGGCCGGTGGTGTCGACGCCGCTGACTTCGCCCACATGCTCTCGCGGATGTATGCCCGCTGGGCCGAGCGGCACGGCTACCCCGTGAAGTTCCTGGACACGTCCTACGCCGAAGAAGCCGGGCTGAAGAGCACGACCTTCGAGATCGACGTGCCGTATGCCTATGGCAACCTCTCGGTGGAAGGTGGCACTCATCGCCTGGTGCGGATCAGTCCCTTCGACAATCAGGGGCGGCGGCAAACGAGCTTTGCCGCGGTCGAGGTCATCCCGATCATCGAGAGCACCGACCACATCGAGATCCCCGAGAATGAGATCAAGGTCGACGTCTTCCGCTCCAGTGGCCCGGGTGGACAGAGTGTCAACACGACCGACTCGGCTGTCCGGATGACCCACATCCCGACCGGCATCGTCGTCTCGATGCAGGACGAGAAGTCCCAGATCCAGAACCGCGCCGCGGCCCTACGGGTGCTGCAGTCACGCCTGTTGTTGCAGCGCAAGGCCGAGGAAGCCGCCGCCAAGAAGGAACTGGCGGGTGACATCAAGGCGAGTTGGGGCGACCAGATGCGGTCATACGTCCTGCAGCCGTATCAAATGGTCAAGGATCTGCGCACCGGTCACGAAGTCGGCACCCCGCAAGCAGTCTTCGACGGCGACATCGACGACTTCATCGAGGCCGGCGTACGCTGGCGACGCGCCGGTGGGGCGGACGCCGAGTAGGCATTGACGGCCGGTCCCGGCAGACCGGCCGACCGGCCTCTCCCACGCAGAGCGTGGGACCCAGACGGGGCTGAACCGGCCTCTCCCACGCAGCGTGGGACCCAGACGGGTCAGCGGGGGGCGTCGGGGCCGAAGTAGAGAGTCTGGTAGCCAGCGATCTTCGCGGCCTGGCTCAAGGCGGCGGGGTCGACGGACGCAGGCCCGCCGAAGGCGGCGACCAGGTCGGTCGCCGAGCGCGACTGGTTGAGCCGGCCGCTGGTCCAGGTCGGCAGGCTAGTGCCCTTGGTCAGCAGGATCGGCTGCTGCCACTGGCTGATCAGCGCGCCGCCCGTCGTAGCGTCCGGCCAGTTCAGACCCGAGACGATCGTCGCGATCCACTCACCGGTGAAGAAGCGGTCGGCCACCCGGCGGGCGACTTCATACCGGTCGGCGCCGCTGATCGCCTCGACGCCGGGATAGCCCGCCACCGCGCGGCTGCCGCCACCACCGATGCCGTAGATCGGCGTGCTCGTCGCCGCGTCCAGCCAGGCCTTGGTCTCCGTGGGGAGATAGCCGTCCTCGGAGAGCAGAATCACGCCCTTGGTGGCCGTTGCCGCCGGGCTCGCCACGAGGGCGTCGGGGAAGACCCGCCCATTCGCGACGAACACCGCCGCCGGCTTCGTGCCGCGCACCGCGCCGATGGTGTCGGCCACGCCGGTGGCCACGGCGAAGCGGTTCGCCCCGCCGAGCCGGGTCACCGGGTGCCCGGTGCCGCGGAGAGCGGTCAGCACAGCCTCGGAGATGGTTGCCGGCCCGCCGAGCACATAGATCGGCGCATTCGGTGCCAACACGCGGATGGCCTCCTCAAGCACCCGCGGGTCGAGGCTGTCGCGCTTGCTCAGCATCAGTGGCCCGCGCAGGGCGGCCGCCAGCGGTGATCCGGCGAGGGCATCCGCATACGCCTCGCCGCCGGCGATCACGACTCCGCCGGCCGCGCCAGCGGCATACACGCTGCGGCTGACGTTGACGCCGACCTCGTAGCGATCCGCGCCGCCGATGCGCACCACCTGCGCGGGCGCCGTCTTGGCGCGCCACGAGATGGACGTATAGGGCGTGCCCGCCGGCGAGGTCACCAGCGTCTTCGCCGTGGCCGGGTCATAGGTCCCCGAGGCGCCCATGGTGACCACCCGCACCGCCATCTGCGTGCAGGGGGCCGTGCCCGGCGCCACGCCGACGAGATAGGCGATCTGGCGGCGATCGGGACTGAAGGCGGGCGCGACCGTGGTGCACGGCATACCGGCCTCGACGACCGCGGTCGGCTGCAACGGCGCGGTCAGCAACCGCCCGTCCTGATAATCGACGAATAGCGATGCCTTCGTGGTGCCCGGCTCGACGCCCAGGAAGGCG
This sequence comes from Nostocoides vanveenii, assembly GCF_039531165.1. NCBI lineage: Bacteria > Bacillati > Actinomycetota > Actinomycetes > Micrococcales > Intrasporangiaceae > Nostocoides > Nostocoides vanveenii. Next base: position 46,544 of record NZ_BAAAPN010000049.1, read on the forward strand.
ACAAAGGTGCGGGCCGAGGCGTCGCGCACGCCCTTGCCCGGCTCCTGCGCGATGTCCGGATCGCCGGGCCGATAGGAGGAGACGAAATAATCCTTGGCGGGGAAGCGCTCCGGCTGCCCGGCCAACGTCATCGGCCCGCGCGCCGAGACCAGGAGCAGATTCGAGATCGTGCCATTGGTCGTGCGGACGACCGCTTCGCTGCCATAGGGGCTCATCGCGAACGAGCCGTATGCCGTCCGCCCACCCGCGACCGGCTGGCGCCACACCCGCCCGGCCGTCGTCGACTGCGCGGTGGTAGCCCTCGGGGCCTGCTCGATGAAGCCGTCGCCGGTCGGGAACCACGCCGGGGCGAGGCTGCCCGCCGTGCGCGGATAGGTCGCGACTTGGGCGCCCGTGCGATCCCGGGTGATCCACGCCGTGGCGGTTGCCTCGATGGACACATCCCCCCCGGGCGCCCAGCGCACATAGGCCGACCCCGGCCGGTCGGCGAGGACCGAGCCGACGGCGCTCGTCGCCGGGTCATAGGAGTAGGTCGTCGAACCGTTCACCGTCGACACGCTCAGTGCGTCCGTGGTGATGGTCATCGCCGCCCGGTCGGCGACGCGCAGCAGGGCCGGGTCGGCGCCTGCCGCACCGGCGACTGCCGCGCCGGCGAGCGGCGCGGATGCGGCGGCGGGGAGGGTGAGGGCGCCGGCGAGGAGCGCGAACGCCCAAATCAGCGAACGGCATACGGGCTGGGGACGAGGCATGGGGGGACCTTTCACAACAACAGCCAGGCACTGGCAAGGGGCCAACCTAACCGACCGAAGGGTGCGACACGCGGCCCGGGACGCGCCAAGTGACCACAACCGCGCGACTTATGCTTGAGCACCCGGCCGGCATCCGTCGACCGTCCTGTACTGATGCGAAAGCTCGCCTCCTGCCTTCATGATTCGCTTCGAGAACGTCACCAAGACCTACCCGCGCTCAACGCGTCCCGCCCTCGACGACGTCAGCCTGGAGGTCGAGCGGGGCCAGTTCGTCTTCGTCGTGGGCCCCTCGGGGTCCGGCAAGTCGACGATGCTGCGCCTGGTCATCCGGGAGGAGCCGACGACCTCGGGCAGCGTGCTCGTGGCCGGTCACGACCTCGGCCTGCTCGCGCCGCGCAAGGTGCCGCGCCTGCGCCGGCAGATCGGCACGGTCTTCCAAGACTTCCGCCTGCTGCCCAACAAGACGGTCGGCCAGAACGTCGCCTTCGCCCTGCAGGTGCTGGGCAAGCCCAATCGGGTCATCAAGCACGTCGTGCCCGAGACCTTGGAGTTGGTCGGGCTCGAAGGCAAGGGACGGCGGATGCCCCACGAGCTCAGCGGCGGTGAGCAACAGCGGGTCGCGATCGCGCGGGCCGTGGTCAACAAGCCGGCGATCCTGCTCGCCGACGAACCGACCGGCAACCTCGATCCGGTCACCAGCCTCGACATCGTGCGCCTGCTCGCCTCGATCAATGCGAACGGAACGACCGTCCTGATGGCTACCCACGACAATGTCATCGTCGATGAGTTCCGCCGGCGCGTCATCGAACTCGCCGACGGCAAGGTCATGCGCGATGAAGCCCAGGGTTCGTATGTCCCGCGACCCGATGTCCCCGCCCGGCCGGTGCCCACCGAACTCGACGAGAACGACCTGTGGACGCCCCCGGAGACCTGGGCCGATGACGTCGTGCGTGGGGAGGACTAGGCCATGCGCTTGCGTTTTCTCCTCGGCGACGTCTGGGTCGGCCTGCGCCGCAATCTGTCTATGGCAATCTCGGTGGTCCTGGTCACGATGATCTCGCTCTTCCTGCTCGGTCTCGGTCTGCTCGCGCAGCGCCAGGCCGATGTCATGAAGGGCTATTGGTATGACCGCGTTCAGGTCTCGATCTTCTTGTGCACCAAGGACTCTCGACAGCCCAATTGTGCGGGCGCGGTGACCGAGGACCAGAAGGCCAATATCAAGACCCAGCTCGATCAGTTGCGTCCGCTGGTCAAGGACGTCTTCTACGAGTCCGAAGAGGACGCCTTCAAGCGCTTCAGCGAGCAATTCAAGGACACCCCGCTCGTCGGCAATGTCAAGGTCGGCGACATCCCGCAGAGCTATCGCGTCCAGTTGTCCGATCCGGCGAAGTTCGAGGTCGTCGCAAGCACCTTCGAGAATGCTCCGGGGGTCGCCTCGGTCCAGGACCAAAAGAAGGTGCTGGAGAAGCTGTTCACGATCCTCAACCGGTTCACCCGGTATTCGGTGTTGCTCGCCGGCTTGATGGTGGTCTGTGCCACCTTGCTGATGGCCACGACGATCCGGCAGGCGGCGTTCAGTCGGCGGCGCGAGATCGGCATCATGCGGCTGGTCGGTGCGTCGAATATGGCCATCCGTCTGCCCTTCATCGCCGAGACCCTGATCGCGGCTCTCGTCGGTGCCGGGCTGGCGCTCGGGTTGCTCGTCGCCTGCGTCAAGGCCCTGGTGGGCAGCAACTCGCGCAATGTCGTCCTCAACCAGGCGACCATCGGCGCGGGCGATGTCTGGAGTATCGCCCCCTACCTCGGCGGCACCGCGCTGTTGCTCGGCATCGTGACGTCCACGATCACCTTGTGGCGCTATCTGCGGGTCTGACCGTGTCCCGATCGTGACCTGTCGGGGGGGTATAGCCGAGGCGGTTGCTGGGTAAGTCGCGGGTGACAGTGTGGACACCCGCGAGGAGGAATCGCCCACGATGGCGCTTTTGCCCCCCATCCCCGGGCCGGTTGCCGGCCGCACCAGCGAGGCAGAGTGGCGAGCCGCCCTCGCGAACGCCGCGTTGCCCGAACTGACCTGGCAGAGCCTCGGCACGCCCGCCCGCGCGCTGGTCCTGGACACCGTGCCGGGCGAGGGCATTTTCGCCATCGGTGGACTGTTGGCCGGCCTCACTGAACGCGGATGCGCGGTGGACGTCGTCACCCTCAGCGCGGGCGATGTGCGCGCCGCAGCGGCATACGGCGAGGATGAGATCGGTCTGGCAACCCGCCGGCTGCGTGAACATCGGTCGGCGCTTGACATCCTGCTGCCGGCGTCCCGGCTGATCTACCTCAAACTGCCCGTCGAGGCACTTGCCGGCAATGAGGGCGAAATCGCCGACCGGCTCGCGAGCGTGACCGATCTCGCCCCGGCGCAACTCGTCTTCGCGCCCTATCGCCTCGACGGCGCGCCCGCTCAGGAATCGGTCGGTGCGGCGGCGGCCAAAGTCGCGGCTGGGCTCGGCGCCCTGCTCGTGGAGATGCCCGTTCAGTTGTGGCAAACCGCTCCGCCGGAAGACCTACCCTGGTCAGATCTCTGGCAGCATCAGCCGCCTCCCGCCGCGGTGGCCGCCAAGACTCGCGCCATGGCGTGCTTCACCTCTCAGATCGTCCCGGCGCCGATGGCTGCGGGCGCCAGTGCCCCGCTCGGTGAGCAGGCTCTGGTGTGCTTCGAAAGGCCGGTCGAGGTGGTCGTCGCCGACCGCCTCCGGCTTCGCTAAGAGGTTGCACGGATAGGTGCGGATGTTGCGTTTGGGGTGCGTGTTGCTGAAGGGGTGCAGGCGCGGACGCGAGTAGGAGAGGAGGTGTCAAAGCCAATCGCT
>NZ_BAAAPN010000050.1:0-23263 GCF_039531165.1 Nostocoides vanveenii
AGGGTCCCCTCATTGACGCCGAGATCGCGCGCGACGGCAGCGATCGGCGTGTTGGTCTCCTCGACGATCCGTACAGCCCCCTCACGGAACTCACGGTCGTACTTCTGACGTGTCTCAGGCACAGCATCTCCTTATAGCTGATACCTACACGCTTCGGGGGGAAGTCCAGTTCTATTACGTGGAGGAGCCGGGGCGGCGGGGTCGTAAACCGAAGCCGTTGGAGACGATGCTGCGGATGTATCTGCTGCAGTTGTGGTTCGGGTTGTCGGATGAGGGGGTCGAGGACGCGGTGTATGACTCGTACGCGATGCGCCGGTTCCTGGGTCTGGATTTCGCGGTGGAGCAGGTCCCGGACGCGACGACGTTGCTGCATTTCCGGCACTTGTTGGAGACGCATGACTTGGGTGCGCGGTTACTCGCTGCGCAGGCTGCGGTGTTTGAGGAGCAGGGCTGGATCATGCGGGGCGGGTCGATCGTGGACGCGACGATCATCGCGGCGCCGTCGTCGACGAAGAACGCGGCGGGGGAACGGGACCCGCAGATGCATTCGACGAAGAAGGGCAATCAGTGGTTCTTCGGGATGAAGGCGCACATCGGGGTCGACGCGGGGACCGGGTATGTCCATTCGCTGGCGGTGACGGCTGCGAACGCGACCGATTTGTCGCAACTCCCGGGCTTGGTCCGCGGCGATGACGAGGTCGTATACGCCGACGCGGGGTACCAGGGCGCGCACGCCCTGCCTGGCAAGGACGGGCTGGAACGGCTGGACGGGGTCGAGTTCCGGGTCGCGGCCCGCAAGAGCGTGTTACGGACGTTGCCGCAGCACGACCGGCAGGTCGCGTCTCGGCAGGCCGCGGTCCGGGCCAAGGTTGAGCACCCGTTCTTGATCATCAAACGGGACTTCGGGTTCACCAAGGCCCGGTACCGCGGGCTGGCGAAGAATCGGCACCACCTGCTGATGCTGGTCACCAGTGCGAACTGGTTGATGCGCGGCCGGGCCGTCGCCCTGATGGGGTGACGGCCACCTCTTCACCCTGCCCGGAAACCCGAAAATCCCTCAACGAGAACCAGATTCGACCCCGAGGACGCCTAAACACGCGTGCCCAGGAGTGCTCCGACATCTGATCCCGCCGAACACGCCTCAGATCAGCGCTTCCTTAACCAACCGGGTGGCCTCGGTGCGTGCCCAGGCGTCGGCAGCAAGGACCCCGTCGACGCTGCTCGCGTCGCCGCCCTGATGGCGATCGACCACGCGGGCCACCGTGTCGACAACGTTGAGGAAGCCGATCGCGCCGGCGTGGAAGGCGTCTACCGCCACCTCATTGGCCGCGTTGTAGACCGCGGGGAAAGTCCCGCCGGCGGCCCCGACCTGGCGCGCCAGCCGCACCGCCGGGAAGGCGTCGTCGTCGAGCGGCGCGAAGTCCCACGACTGGGTCAGCGACCAGTCGCAGGGCACGTCGATGTCGTCGAGGCGGTCGGGCCAGGACAGGCCGAGTGCGATCGGGACGAGCATCCGCGGCGGACCCATCTGCGCGATCGTCGACCCGTCGCGGAACTCCACCATCGAATGGATCCACTGCTGCGGATGAACGACGACATCGATCCGCTCGAAGGGGAGGTCGAAGAGCAGGTGCGCCTCGATGACCTCCAGTCCCTTGTTGACCAACGTCGCGGAGTTGGTCGTGATGACCCGGCCCATCGCATAGTTCGGGTGCGCGAGCGCCTGTGCCGGTGTGACATCGCGCAGTTCGTCGCGCGTGAGGCCGCGGAACGGCCCGCCGCTGGCGGTGACGACCAAGCGCCTGACCTCGCTCGCCCGGCCCCCGCGCAGGGATTGCGCGATCGCCGAGTGCTCGGAGTCGACCGGGACGATCTGGCCGGGCGCCGCGGCCGCCCGCACGAGTGCGCCGCCGACGATCAGCGACTCCTTGTTGGCCAGCGCGAGCGTCGAACCGACCGCCAGCGCAGCGAGCGTGGGGCGCAACCCGATCGACCCGGTGATGCCGTTCAGCACGACATCGGCGCCCACCTCGGCCGCCCGGGTGCTCGCGTCCGGCCCGACCACGACCTCCGGGACGTATGCCGGGTGGCCGGCCCGAACGGCATACGTCCGGAGCGCGGAGCGCACCTCCTCGACCGTCCCCGCAGCTACGGCGACGAGCGGCACCTGGAACGAAACCGCTTGCTGCGCAAGGAGATCGATATTGCCGCCGGCGCTGATGGCGACGACCGTGAACCGGTCGGGGTTGCGCGCGATAACGTCCAGGGCCTGGGTGCCGATCGAGCCGGTCGAGCCGAGCAAGGCAACGCTGCGGTGGGTCACCCGGTCATTCTCGCCCACGTCCCCGTCTCTCCGGGCGCCCCACCGGCGCGAGCCCGGCGCCGGGCCTGATCCAGCGGCGCGGGTCCGAACCACCCTGGGCGCCTGATCGACTCGGGGCCGAGCACGCCCAGCTCCCGTCCAGACTCGCGCGCATCGATTGGCTTGTGACAGCGCCCTGGGTGCCGAGTGGTCAGCGATCGAGCCGGATCGCGCGGTCAGCGCGGTCAGCGATCGAGCAGGATGGCGCGGCCGGCTGGGTCTGCGGTCACGATCTCGTCGAGGATGTCCGCGATGGTCGCGGCGACGTCCGGGTGGGCGGCTGCGAGCAGCGCGGTGCGGTCCCAGATCAGCGACCACTGCCCCGGCTGCGCCGCGGCCCAGTCGCCCAGGCTGTCGGCCAGCGCGTCGTAGTTGTGGCCGAACCAGGCCGGGAAACGCAGCACCTCGGCGAAGAGGAGCAGGCTCTCGGCCTTGTCCGCCCCCGCGGGCACGACGTGGACAGAGCGCCCGGATGCCGCCTCGGCGCGCACCAGGGCGGCGAGTTGGGTCGCGCGCCCGCGCCGCTCGATCACGACCGCCTCCCAATCCGGTTCCGACGACCTCGGCCGGCCCGGACGCGGCCGGTCACGTGGCTCGCGCGCCCGCGCCGCTGGATCACGACCACCTCCGCGGCGCGAAGCGCCGACCCCGAACCACGGCTGCGGGATGACCAAGCAAGCCCAGGCCACGACGGCATTCGGCTCGGGTCATTGCCCCTCCTCGATCTGGCGGAAGCTGTCGTAGTGATCGGCCGTGTAGTAGCGGTCGCCCTCGGCCCCACCGATGATGCGCCGCGCGCCGCGGTCCGGGGAGCCGGGCGTGATCACGGTGTATTCGCGGTAGTAGCCATTGGCCCGCCGCGGCAGGATGCGCTCGCGATTGGTGAAGACGCCGTCGTCGGCGCGATAAGGAAACGGGCCGCCGGACCGGATAAGCGCGAGTGTGGTGCGTCCCTCGCGCGGGAGTTCGGACTCGCGGATGGTCGGCAGGCCGGAGACCGGTGTGGCCGCCGAGGCGCGGGGTGTGGTCCCGGCCGAACCGCCGGAGGAGCCACCGGCGGAGCCGGAGGGTGAACCCGCCGAACCCGAAGGCGAAACCGTGGATTTCGACCCGCCGGTGGCGCTCGACGCGGCGGACCCTGCGCCATCGGGCAGGGCGTCGGGGCTCGATCCGCCGCGGCTGGCCGCCCACCACACCAGGGCCAGGCACAGCGCGATTCCGAGCAGCATCAGCAGCTGCCGGTCGGCCCTCTTCAGCCGCATCGCTTCACCGTCGACCGCACGGCCGCGCCCTGCCCTTCGCTTGTTGTCGCCGGGCGCCATGGGTGGCCGGCCGGCGGCCCAGCGTAGCCGCCACCCGCCGATTGCCGCCCGCCCGAGTGCCCCGTCCAACGCTCTCGCCGTCCACCGAGTCCTGCGTTGCCCAACCAGAGGGCGCGGCATGGGCCGACTCGTCGCGCGGCGCCTCGTCGTGCGGCGCCTCATCGCGCGGCACCTCGTCGTGCGGCGGCTCGTCGTGCCGCGGCTCGTCGCTACGCTGTCGCTCGTGGTCGCGCCGCTGACGAAGCTCCCCGACGGAACGGTCAAGCAGGTCAACCCTTTCACCGGCACACATGTCTGGACCATTCCCGGCCGTGGCCATCGCCCCCTCCACCAACCGGTCGATGAGGTCGTGCCCGTCGACCCGGCTCAGCGCAACGCCCTGTGCGCGTTCTGCCCGGACCGCTACCTGGAGTCGCCGCCGGAGAAGGCACGCCGGGTGCGCATGGCGCCGGGGTGGGAAACGGCATACGACTTGCCCGCGGAGCGGCTCTTCGAGACGACCGCGGACTTCAGGCTGATCCCGAATCTCTTCCCGATCCTCTCGCTCGACTATTGGCGCACCAACCACGGCTATCAGATCTCGGATCGCGAAATCGCTTCCCGCAGAGCGTATTTCACCTCACCCGGGGGCCGCGAACAGGTGCTGGCGCTGATCGCGCGCCATGAGCCCTGGCTGCTGGATCGCGGCGATGACGCGATCATCGGCAGTGGGATCTTCGGTGGCTTCCACGATGTCGTCATCGCCCGCCGCCACCTGACCGACAACCGCGCGGACGACGCGGTCCTCGCCTCCTCCGGCACGCTCACCCCGGATGAGCACCACCAGTTCATTGACTTCACCCGAGCGGCGGCGCTGCGGCTGTACGAGAAGACGGCCAGCGTGCGCAATGTCATCGTCTTCCAGAACTGGCTTCGCCCGGCGGGCGCCTCCTTCGACCACCTCCACAAGCAGCTGGTCGCGATCGACGAGCTGGGACGTGCGCGAACCTTGGATGCCGACCGGCTGCGGACCCGGCCGCGGCTCGTCGAGGACTACCTGACGTTGCTGACCGAGAACGGATTGATCGTCGCCGAGACGTCCACCGCCCTCGCGGCGGCCGGCGTCGGCCACCGCTTCCCGACTCTGGAGGTATGGCTGCGGCGCCCCGACTCCGACCTCGCCAACCTCAGCACGGCCGAGCTCGCCGACTTCTCCGCGCTGCTGCATGCCTGCCATGTCGCCATGGGTCCGCACCTGCCGGTCAACGAGGAGTGGCACTACCGCGCTCCGAGTCAGCAGCACGCGATCCCGCTACGGGCCCTGCTGAAGTGGCGCATCTCGACGCCCGCCGGCTTCGAGGGCAACTCCGGGATCTATGTCAACACCATCGACCCGTGGGGCGTCGCCGACCGGACCCGCATCTGGCTGCGCGAGCGGGTCGCCGAACTCAGCCCCGGCGTCCGCATCTTCGACTGACCACCGCGCACGTCCGGCCGGCATCCCGGGCGAGTGGGGCCGCCTTTTCGTTGGCGGGCCTGCCGATAGCCCGGCCCGCCTACGAAAAAGCGGCCCGACTCGTCACTGCATTCCCTCGTGGGGTGACTTCTGTCGGGGTCCCCGCGAGGTATCGAGCGACGAAGGAGCGAGAACCTCGTGGGGTGATTTAGAACGCGAGGCCGACGTACTTCGTCTCCAAGTACTCGTCGATCCCCTCGAAGCCGCCCTCGCGGCCGAAGCCGGAGTGCTTGACCCCGCCGAAGGGCGCGGCCGGGTTGGAGACGATGCCGGTGTTGATACCGACCATCCCGAACTCCAGCGCCTCGGCGACCCGGATCACTCGGGCATAGTCGTTGGTGAAGACATACCCCACCAGCCCGTATTCGGTGCCATTGGCCTTCGCGATTGCGTCCGTCTCATCGGTGAAGGTCGCGATCGGGGCGACCGGGCCGAAGATCTCCTCCGTGAGCACCCGGGCGTCTGCTGGCACATCGGCAAGCACCGTCGGTGCGTAGAAGTAGCCGCGCCCGGGCACCGCGTCCCCGCCGGTCAGCGCCCGCGCGCCCTTGCCGACCGCGTCGAGCACCAACTCGTGCACGCCGTCGCGGGCCTTGGCGGTGATCAGCGGGCCGACGTCGATGCCGGACTTGGTGCCCTTGCCGACGGTCAGCGCGCCCATCCTTGCCGCGAATTTCTCGGCGAAAGCCGCCGCCACCGACTCCTGAACGAAGAAGCGATTGGCCGCGGTGCACGCCTCACCGATATTGCGCATCTTGGCCAGCATCGCCCCGTCGACCGCCTTGTCGAGGTCGGCGTCCGCGAAGACGATGAAGGGCGCATTCCCGCCCAGCTCCATCGACAGCCGCAACAACTGCTCGGCCGACTGCTCCACCAGCTTCTTGCCCACCGCGGTCGAGCCGGTGAAGGTCAGCTTGCGCAGCCGGGGGTCACGGATGATCGGCTCCGACAGCGCGCCGGAGTGCGTCGTGGTCACGACATTGACCACGCCCGCAGGCACCCCGACCTCCTCCAGCAACTCGACGAGGGCGAGCATCGACAGCGGCGTCTCGTGGGCCGGCTTGACGACCATCGTGCAGCCGGCCGCGATCGCCGGGCCGATCTTGCGCGTCCCCATGGCGAGCGGGAAATTCCACGGCGTGATCATGTAGGTCGGGCCGACTGGTTGCTTCATCGTCAGGAGCCGGGTCGCGCCATTGGGTGCCACCGAGTAGCGCCCGTGCACACGCACGGCCTCCTCGGCGAACCACCGGAAGAACTCCGCGCCATAGGCGACCTCGCCGCGCGCCTCGGCGAGCGGCTTGCCCATCTCCAGAGTCATCAGCAGGGCGAACTCCTCCGCCCGTTCCGTCAGCTTTTCGTATGCCGCCCGCAACATTTCCGAGCGTTCGCGCGGCGCGACCTTGGCCCAGGACGCCTGCGCCGTGACCGCGGCATCGAGCGCGGCCATCCCGTCCTCGGGTGTGGCATCGGCGCACGTCGTCAGGACGGCCCCGGTCGCTGGGTCGTGGACATCGAAGCGGGTGCCGCCACTCGCCTCCCGCCAAGTGCCGCCGATGAACAGGCCGGTCGGGACGGCCTCGATGACCGACTTCTGGGTGAGCGCCATACGTTGTCCTTGACTGTGCGGGGTGGGTCAGTGGCTGTGGTCGTGCCCGAGGTGGCCGTGGGGGATCTCGGCAGCGCGGCCCGACAGCAGCGGCAGGGCGGGATCCCAGGTCGTGCCGTCGCGGGCATCCTTGCGCCGCCGGGCGATCGCCGAGAGCGCCTCTAGGACAACGCGATTCGCCAGAGCAGCGGTGATATCGGCGTGATCGTAGGGCGGGCTGACCTCGACGACGTCGACACCGCATACGGGAAGTTCGAGGCAGATCCGGCGGACGGCATCGAGCAACTGGCGGGCCGAGAGGCCGCCCGGCTCGGGCGTCCCAGTGCCCGGTGCGTGCCCCGGGTCGCAGACGTCGATGTCGACGGAGAGGAAGACGCCATCGCACTCATCGGTGGCGATCGCGAAGGCCTCGGTCAAGCACTCCTCGAGACCACGGTGCACGATCTCGGTCATCTCGAAAGAGCGCATGCGCTGATCGGCCATCCAGTCCAGCGTCTCTGGCGGCGGCCAGTAGCCGCGCAACCCGATCTGCAGGAAGCGATCTCCCCGTAGGGCACCGGACTCGATGAGCCGCCGCATCGGCTGGCCGTGTCCCCAGAGCGAACCGAACTCGATATTGCCCGTGTCGGCGTGCGCGTCGAAGTGGATCATCGACACCCGCCCGTGCCCGAGCACATTGGCGCACCCCTTGGCGTCCGGGAAGGCGATCGAGTGATCGCCGCCGAGCACGACCGGGATCGCCCCTGCCGACGCAACTTTGGTGACGGCCGACTCCAGCGCCGGCAGCGCCGTCTCGATGGCCCCCGAGTACATCTCGACATCACCCGCGTCGACGACGCGCAGATCCTGCAGTCCGTCCACGCGCAGCGCCAGCGATGGGCGCGACCCGTCGTGCGGGAGGTAGTCGGTCATCCGGATCGCCTGGGGGCCGAAGCGCGTGCCGGGGCGGTGGGAAGTGCCGCCGTCGAAGGGCGCGCCGAGGATCACGACGTCGGCATCGGCATACGACTCGGAATCGTCCAGGTCGCACCGGTCCACACCGAGGAAGGTGATGTCGGGCCCGAACTGCGCGCCATAGCGAGTCATGCGTCGCATCCTACGGACCGGGCCGCGTCAGGCGGATTCGGCGCGTTGTTTACCTGGGAGTACCATCGTGAGTGTGGCTGATAGTGGCCACCGGCTCCAGCGTCGTGGTCGCCCAGATCCGACGAAAGGTCAACTCTCCCATGATGATCAGCGAACGCGTGCGCCCGCATGCCGCCGATGTCGTCGCCGAGGCTGCCGACACCGTTCGGCTCGCGCGACTGCCCCACTACCTCGAACTCGAGGCCCACGACCTCGAGGCACGCCTGCACGAGTTGCTCGACGCGGTGCTCACCAGCCTCGAGACCGAGCGTCCGCTCCACTTTGCCGAGCACGCCTACCACGTGGCCTCGGATCGCTTCCACGCCGGCGTGCGCATCGAAGAGGTGCAGACCGCTTTCAATGCGCTCGAAGCCGCCCTCTGGCGACGCATCGCGTCCGTCGTGCCCACCGAGCGCGTCGTGCACGACCTCGGCGCCGTCGGCGCGGTGCTTGGCGCCGGCAAGGACCAGCTCGCCAGCCGGTATGTCGAGTTGGCCGGCGCGCGGCACAGTCACGGCGTGGACGTTGCTCACCTCGTCGACGCGCTCTGACCGCTCCCCTACCGTTCCTCAATGCCCCACTCGATGCCGTAGCCCTCGGGCTTGGGCGCCGCCAGCAACTCCAGGAAGGGTGCGGCGTCGAAGGCTTCTGGGCCGCGTACGCCCGCGCCCGCCCAGGCGCCGGTCGCGAGCAACTCCAGCGCGACGATTGGGTTGAAGGCCGTCTGCCAGACCACACACTGGGCGTCGTAATCACGCATTGTGACCTCGTTGTCGGCCACGTGGTAGAGGTAGGTCGATCGCGGCTGGCCGTCGACGCCCGTTCCGGTGACCATGACTCCGGCGCACGTCTTGCCGGTCAGCTGCGGCCCGATGGTGGCCGGGTCGGGGAGCACCGCCGCGACGATGTCGCGCGGGGCTACTTGGATCCCCTTGATGGTCACCGGGTCCTTGCTGTCCAGACCGAGCGTATGCAGCGCCTTGAGGATCGAGATCATCTGCTCGCCCAGGCCGTATTTGAACGTCACGCGCTCGGCGTCCAGCCACCGGGGCATGAGCAGGACTTCCTCGTGCTCGACGTGCACGCACTCCACCGGGCCGATGCCCTCGGGGAAGTCGAAGACCTCCGGCTCACTGAAGGGCGGAAGGGTGAAGAAGCCGGTTTCGACATTCCCGCCGACCACCCGCGACTTCTCCCACACCACCGGCGGGTTGAGGCACTCCTCGATGATCGTCCACATCGAGAAGCCCGGCGCGAAACCCTCGGTGCCGTCCGGCCGGAAGTAGGCGAGATTGGCGCCGTCCCGCGTGCCCAGCTCATCGATGCTGCTGAAGAGGTGGTCGGCGGCATACCGCGCGAAGACGTCGGAGAGCCCCGGTTCGACGCCAATGCCCACGAGTGCCAGGCGGCCGGCGCCCTCCCAGTCCGAGGCCTGAGCGAACTGCTCATCCCCGAGCTTGACCCCGGCCTTGTCGTAGGGCGCGTCCTTGTGCGGCAACGACAGGCTCATCGCCATGTCGAGATAGTTCGCACCAGCGGCCCGGCAGCCATTGAAGATCGGCATCACGAAACGCGGGTCCACCGCGTTGAGCACGTGTGTGGCGCCCGTCAGCCGGATCGCGGCGGCCACCGCGTTCTCGTCCGAGGCGTCCACGGTCACGGCATGGAAGCGGTTCTCGCCGGGCTGCCTCGCCTGCACCGACGCCACCGTGCGGCGGGCCCGCTCGATGTCATAGTCGGCCACCACGAAGACGTCGTAGAAGTCGCGCTCGACGGCGATCTTGGCCGCGGCGTCACCGACCCCGCCGGCACCGATCATCAGGATGCGCATCACAAATTCCGTTCTCTTGCACTCATTTTTGTGGTTTTTCGGGACGTATAAAGCGCTCCCCCGTGAGCGGGTCGACCGCCTCCGCGCCCCGGGGCAGGTTGCCGAGATCCGGGGCGATGACGGTAGCCTCACGCGAATCGGGCAAGGTGATCGGCTCGACGCCGATCGGCTGCTCACCGGCCAGGATCAGGTCGGCCGAACTGCGCTGCGGGAGAGTCTCCCCGCGGAAGTACGCCGGGGCCACCATCCGCTGAATAGCGAGGAGGACGAGGCCGGCGAGCAGGGCGAGGATGCCGACAACGGCGACCGCCCCGATCCCGAAGATCGTGACATTCGCCCCGGCGTCGTCGGTGAGGTAGTCGGAAGCGGCATACGTCTTGAGTGCGTAGGCGAACATCGTGAAGAGGAAGATGCCGCCGGCCAGCGGAATGATCCCGCGGTTGATCAGGTGGCGAGCCGTGCCCAGGGAATGGCGGTAGAACCAGGCGCAGGCAATGCCGGTCAGGCCGTAGTAGAACGCGATCTGCAGGCCGATGGCGCCGATGAGGGCAGCCAGAATGTTGGGGCTGATCGCCGTCATACCCAAGTAGAAAGCGGCCGAGACCAGACCCATTCCGATGGTCGACCAGGTCGGCGTGAGGTAGCGCGGGTGAATCCGGGCAAACTTCCCGGGAATGGCCTTATAGACCGCCATCGACAGCGCCGTCCGGGCGGTCGGGAGAATCGTCGTCTGGGTTGAGGCCGAGGCGCTGGTGAGGATCGAGATGGCGAGCAGGGCAAGGCCGGCCTTGCCGAAGAAGCTGTCGCCGTAGAGCGTCGGTCCGATCGCGTTGAACACGTCTGCGGCATTGTCGGGGTTGGACAAGCCGTGCGCCGTGTCCCCGACGCCGGCGAAGGCCACCGCGGCAACGCTCACGAGAATGTAGGTGACCAAGAGCAGCAGGGTGGAGATGACCGCAGCGCGGCCCGGCGTTTTGCCGGGGTCGTCGGCCTCCTCATTGGTCGAGACGGCGGTGTCCCAGCCCCAGTAGATGAAGACGGCAAGCAGGACGGTGGAGGACAAGACGGACATGGATAACCCGCCGGGCCACAGCCACGAGAGATGAGGGTGCTGGGAGCCATCGGGTGCCGTTCCGCCGTAGACCTTGGCGAGGGCCACGACGGCGAAGACGACCAGCGTGACGATCTCGATGCCGAGCAGGCCATACTGCAAGCGCGCGGAGACCTCGATCCCGCGATAGCAGATATAGGTCATCACGGCGATCCAGACCAGCCCGGCGAAGGTGGACCAGCCGGTGCTCTGGTCGAGGCTGTTGTGAATGCCGAGTTCATTGGCCAGAGTGAAGGAGTATGCGCCGGCGATCTGAGCCAGATTGGCCATCACGATGACGTCGGCGGCGATGATTCCCCAGCCACCCATCCAGCCCACGACCGGGCCGAAGGCGCGCGTCGCCCAGGTAAAGGTGGTGCCACAATCGGGCTCGGCTTCGTTCAACTCGCGATAGGCGACCGCGATGAAATACATCGGCATGAAGGCGAGCAGCATGATTGCCGGCGCCTTGAACCCCGCCCCGCCGGAGACGACGTAGCCCAAGGTCGCCGCGAGCGAATAGGCCGGGGCAGTGGAGGCGATGCCGACGATGACGCTGCCGACCAGGCCGAGTGCGCCGGCCTTGAGGCCCTTGCCGGACGCGGCTGGCGCCGCCGGCGTGAGTTCGGTGATGGCCACTCGGGGTTCCTGACAACGAAGGGATAAGGGGGACCGCTACGCGGGGAGGTCAGGTCTTCTTGCGGGCGTTGCCGATCAACTGGCCGGCAATGACAAGAAGCACGGCGATGAAAAACATCGAGAAGCCGATCACATTGGCCTGGGCGGGGATCCCGCGCAGATAGGAGACATAGACGAACTTGGGGAAGGTCGTCTCGTTGCCGGAGACGAAGTTGGTGATGATGAAGTCGTCGAAGGACAAGGAGAACGAGAGCAGGGCGGCGCCCACGATGCCGGGCAGCACCAAAGGCAAGGTGATGTAGCGGAAGGTCGCGCGCGGGCCGGCATACAGGTCCTGGGCGGCCTCCTCCAGACGGGGATCAAGGCTCTGCAACCGGGCCTTGACGGTCACCACGACGAAGGAGATGCAGAACATGATGTGGGCGATGACGATCGTCCAGAAGCCCAGCCGCAGGCCGACGCGCGAGAAACCCTGGACAAAGAGCGTGAGCAGGCTCGCGCCGAGCACGATTTCGGGAGTCGCCATCGGGATGAAGACGAGCACATTTCCGCTCCCCCGGCCGCGGAAGCGGTAACGCACCAGCGCGAAGGCGATGAGTGTCCCCAGGATGGTCGCGATCACGGTGGCGATCAGGCCGATTTTGAGGGAGTTGCCGAGGGCCTCGCACACGCCGGGCGCACCGCACGGGTCCTTCCAGTGCTTCAGCGTCGGGCTGCCCTCGGAGTTCCACGTGATATTGGATTTGCGGTAGTTGTTGAAGGAAAAGGCAAAGGTGTAGCCCACCGGGACAAAGAGGTAGAGCAACACCAGGATCGCGGCGATCATCGCGAAGCGATTGGCGATCCACGCCTGGGCGCGGCGGCCGGGCGACGGACGGAAGGCGAGAGCGGTGTCAGGGGACGCGGTGCTCACAGCAACTCCTCCGTCCCGAAGCGGCGGATATAGACAAAGACCATTGCGAGAATCAGAGCCATCAAGGTGAAGGAAAGGGCGGCCGCGATCGGGAAGCCGCCCGGCACCTTGAAGAACTGACTCTCGATGACATTGCCGACCATCTTGGTGCTCCGGTCGGAGCCGAGTAGTTCGGCGTTGACATAGTCACCGGCGGCCGGGATGAAGGTGAGTAGGGTGCCCGCGATGACGCCCGGCATGCTCATCGGCAAGGTGACGGTCCGGAAGGTCGTGAAGCCATTGGCATACAGATCGCCACCGGCTTCGATGACCCGCGGATCGGCCCGCTCCAGCGAGGCATAGATCGGCAACACCATGAAGGGCAGGAAGTTGTAGGTCAAGCCCGCGACGACCGCCATCCACGTCTCGGTGATCCGGCCGCCGGGGAGCACATGAAGGAAGTTCAACGTCGAGGCGACCGGGCCCTCGTCGGCAAGGATCTGCCGCCAGGCGATGGTGCGCAGCATGAAGCTGGTGAAGAAGGGAGCGATGATGCAGATCATCATCACCCCGCGCCATTTGCCGGCCTTGAAGGCCATGGCATACGCCAGCGGGTAGGCCAGGCAGAAGGCGAAGAAGGTCGCCAAGCCGGCAAACAGCAGCGACCGGCCGAAGTGCGGCGCGAACTCGGTCAGGGCCGACCAATAGTTGTGGAAGTTCAGGTCGCGGTAGTAGTAGCCGGGATAGCCCTTGAGCTTCGACTGCAGGCTGACGGTGAAGAGCTGGACAAGCGGCGCGACAAAAAAGATCGCCAGCCAGAGCAAGCCGGGCAGGAGCAGCAGATAAGGCAGCCAGCTGCCACGCTTGGCCTGATCGGGACCGGTTGCCGCGGGGTGCCCGCCACCGCCGCCGGTATGGGCCAGCGCACTCATTGAGCGTCCTGCAGCGCCGGGCCGCTGGACGGATCGGACGAGGTGGCCTCGGAGGCAAGCACCGGCCCCTTCGGGACCTCGGCGTTCTCGGCCGGGACCCCGAAGGCGTGCCCCGGATCCCACGACATCCACACGCGGTCACCGGGCTTGAGGTCGATCGGCTCGACATCGAGATTCTGTTCGTAGACGCTCCACGTCGCCCCGCTGGCAACCGTGACGAGATATTGGGTCGCGACACCGGTAAACGAGACGTCCAGAACAGTCGCGGCCATGTCGTTGCCGACCCCGGTCGGCCGGTCGCGATAGATGCGGACCTTCTCGGGCCGGACGCCGAACAGGATGTCGCCGCTCTGCACTTGGCTGCGTCGATGGGGCACCTTCACCGTGGATCCGTGCACGTCGACAACGAGGAAGTCCCCGTCGCGATCGGTGATGCGCCCACGTCCGAGATTGGACTGGCCCACGAAATTGGCGACGAAGGCCGTGACCGGCAGGTCGTACATCGCGGCCGGGGGGCCCATCTGCTCGATGCGGCCGTGGTTCATGACCGCGACGGTGTCGGCCATGGTCATGGCCTCTTCCTGGTCATGGGTGACGTGGATGAAGGTCAGGCCCACCTCGGTCTGGATGCGCTTGAGCTCGACCTGCATCTGGCGGCGCAATTTCAGGTCGAGAGCGCCGAGCGGCTCATCGAGCAGAAGCACCTCCGGCCGGTTGACCAGGGCCCGGGCGACCGCGACGCGCTGTTGCTGACCACCGGAAAGTTGCGCCGGCTTCCGCGACGCGAGGTGTGGCAGCTGCACCAAGTCGAGAGCCTCGTCGGCAAGTTGGAGCGCATTCTTGGCGCCGCGCCGCTTGGGGCCGAAGGCCACATTGTCCCGGACCGTCAGGTGCGGGAAGAGGGCATAACTCTGGAAGACGGTGTTGACCGGGCGCTCATACGGGCGGGAGCCGGTCAGATCGGTGTCACCGATCAGGATGCGGCCCAACGTCGGCTGCTCCAGGCCGGCGACCATCCGCAAGGTCGTCGTCTTGCCGCAGCCGGACGGACCGAGCAGGGCGAAGAACGATCCGCGCGGAACGACTAGAGTCAGATCGTCGACGGCGTTGAAATCGCCAAAGGACTTGGTGACGCTTTCGATCTCCAGGTCACCCTTGGCTGCGCGAAATCCGGACATCAGTTGCCCACCACCTTTGCCCACGCGGCGCTGTAGTCGGCATCCTCTTCGGGAGTCAACGCCCGGAACCCTTGGATGTGGTGCTCCTTGATGTAGTCCTCACCGGGGAAGATGAACGGTGAGTCCGCGAGCTCTGGATCGGTCTTGGCCAATACCTTCTGGGCGCCCAGGACCGGGGAGACATAGTTGACATAGGCCGCGACCTGCGCCGCGACCTCGGGTTCGTAGTAGTAGTTGATCAACTCCTCGGCACTGCGCCGATGGGTCGAGGTGATCGGGACCATCATGTTGTCTGACCACAAGGTGCCCCCGGACTCAGGGATGACAAACTGCCAGTTCGGGTCCTCGGTCTCGGCCCGAAGGATGAACAGATCACCACTCCAGACGATCCCCGCGACGGCATTGCCACTCTTGAGGTCGTTGAGATAGGAATTGCCCTTGATCCGGCGGATGTAGTTGTCGCTGACGAGTTGGTTGAACTTCTCCAGCGCCTTGTCGAACTCTGTCTTGCCCCAGTTGCCAGAAATGTCCACGCCCTGCCACTGCATCATCAGCCCGAGCGTGTCGCGCATCTCGGACAGGACGGTGACCTTGCCCTTGAGCTCGTCGGTGAACAACTCATCGAGCGACTTCAGGTCGCGCCCAATCTTGGCCTTGTTGTAGCCGATCCCCGCGAACCCGCTTTGCCAGGTGACCGAGTTGTTGCGGCCCGGGTCGAAGGAGACCTCCTTCAGCGTCGGCAGCATATTTGCCGCGACATTCGGCATCCGGATCAACTCCAGCGGCTGGACGAGCCGCTCCTGGATCATTCGGTTGGCCATCCAGTCGGTCAAGGTGAAGATGTCGGCGCCGATGTCCTGCCCGGCCTGCAACTGCGGCTTGACCTTGGAGACATAGGTGTCGTTGTCCTCGATGTCCTCGCTGTAGGTCGCGTGGATCCCGGACTCCTTGTTGAAGGCCTCCAGGGTCGGGTAGGTCTTGGTCTCCTCGTCGTAGTCGAGGTAGGCCGTCCAGTTCGACCAGCGGCAGATCTTCTCGGTCTCGGAGACGTCGGTCGGCAACTTCAGGGCGGCGACCCCGCCGGCCGGCGGGGCCGGCGGCGCGCAGGCAGTCAGCGCGGCGGCGGAGGCGCCGAACAGTCCGGTGCCGAGAAGTCGGCGACGGCTGAGCGCCGATGCCTGCGCGGCACGCACAAGAGCGCGGACCGCGGGGTCGCGCGGCGGCATACGGGTCATATATCGCTACCCTTTAGGACTCGATATTGGCCATCACGTGCTTGATGCGCGTGTAGTCCTCGAAGCCGTATATGGACAGGTCCTTGCCATAGCCCGAGCGCTTGAAGCCACCGTGCGGCATCTCGGCGACGAGCGGGATGTGGGTGTTGATCCACACGCAGCCGAAGTCCAGGCGCTTGCTCATCCGCATCGCGCGACCGAAGTCCTTGGTCCACACCGACGACGCCAGGCCGTAGTCGACGCCATTGGCCCAGGCGACGGCTTCGTCCTCGTCGGTGAAGCGCTGGACGGTGATGACCGGGCCGAAGATCTCGTTCTGGATGGCCTCGTCGTCCTGCCGCAGTCCCGAGAGCACGGTGGGCTCGAGGAAGTAGCCGTCGCCAAGGCCGGTGATCCGGTTGCCGCCGGCCGAGACCGTGGCGTGGCTCGGCAGCCGCTCGATAAACCCACCGACGTGGGCGAGCTGGCGGGAGTTGTTGACCGGACCGAAGAGCGCGTCCGGGTCATCGGGCATACCGACCTTGGCGTTGTCCTTCGCATAGGCCGCGAGTGCGGCGACGAAGTCGTCGTGAATGCCGGGTGCGGCCAGCACGCGGGTCGCGGCCGTGCAGTCCTGGCCGGCGTTGAAATAGCCGGCGATGGCGATGCCCTCGACAGCGGCCTCGATGTCGGCGTCGTCGAAGACGACCACCGGGGCCTTGCCGCCGAGTTCGAGGTGGACGCGCTTGACCTGCTTGCTGGCGGACTCGGCCACCTGCATACCGGCCCGCACCGACCCGGTGATGGCGACCAACGCAGGCGTGTCATGCTCGACGAGTGCCCGGCCGGTGTCGCGATCGCCGGTGACGACATTGAAGGTCCCGGCCGGGAGGAACTCGGAGGCGACCTCAGCGAGGAGAAGCGTTGTCTCCGGGGTGGTGTCGGACGGCTTGAGCACGATGGTGTTGCCGGCCGCGAGAGCTGGAGCGATCTTCCAGACGGCCATCAGGAGCGGGTAGTTCCAGGGCGTGACCTGACCGACGACGCCGATCGGCTCCCGCCGGATCCAACTGGTCATCCCCTTCATGTATTCACCGGCGGCGCGGCCTTCGAGCACGCGCGCGGCGCCGGCGAAGAAGCGGATTTGGTCGAGCATCGGCGGGATTTCTTCGCTCGTGGTGAGCGCATAGGGCTTGCCGGTGTTCTCGGCCTCAAGCTTGACGAACTCCTCGGCGCGCGCCTCGACGGCGTCGGCGATCTTGAGCAGCGCCTGCTGCCGCTCGCTGGGCGTCGTCTGCCCCCACTCGTGAAAGGCCGTGGCGGCGCTGGCGTAGGCCGCATCAACATCGGCCGCGCTAGAGACGGGCGCGCTGGCCACCACCTGGCCCGTGGACGGGTTGATCAGGTCGGTGCGGGCATCACTGCTCGCGTCCACATAGCTGTTTCCGATGAAATTTCTCAACTCGCGGGGGGTGCTCACGCTCATCACTCCAGTAGTCCTCGATCGTCGTCGTCGACGATTGAGCGAACTCTAGCCAGACGCAGCGCCCGGGCGACAGACCCCGGCACGATCGGCTCACGAAATTTACGTGGTCGACACATTCGCCTGGCCGGGACGACGGAATCCGTGGCTGGGCTCCTTGCGGCCGACGGAATCCTCAGCCACGATGGGGCTTATGCGAGGGAGCAAGCCGACACCGGCGCAGGCGCGTCTGGACGAGCATTCGAAGGTGATCATCGAGCACCTCCAGGCCGACGGCAGAGCGTCCTATGCCGCGATCGCCAAGGCCGTGGGGCTCTCCGAGGCGGCCGTGCGCCAGCGGGTGCAGCGGCTGCTCGACTCGGGCGTGATGCAGATCGTCGCCGTCACCGATCCACTCCAGGTGGGCTTCACCCGTCAGGCAATGATCGGCATCCGCGTAGACGGCGAATTGGACGCACCGGCCGCAGCGCTGTCGGAATTGCCGGAAGTCGCCTATGTCGTGACGACCGCAGGCAGCTTCGACCTGTTGTGCGAGGTGGTCTGCGAGAACGACGAAGAATTGTTGGACATCGTCAGCCGCCAGATCCGCAGTCTCCCGGGGGTGGCGTCGACCGAGACCTTCGTCTACCTGAAGCTCAACAAGCAGCACTACAACTGGGGCACCCGATGACGCCCTTGCGCGTGAGGTGAGCATGGGCGTCGAGGTCGAGTTCGACACCGATCGCCTTGCGGCCCGCCTGACGCCCTTGCGCGTGAGGTGAGCATGGGCGTCGAGAGCACGCTCACCACGCCCCTGTGGTGGGAGCCGTATGCCGCCCGCTCCGCCGCGGCTGCTGCGGCGAGTGGGGCTGTGGTCCCGGAACGCGCCGATGTGGTCATCGTCGGGGGTGGCTTCACCGGATTGTGGAGCGCCTACTACCTCTTGCGCGAGCGCCCCGGGCTCGCCGTGCTCGTGCTGGAGGCCGAGCACCTCGGATATGGAGCCAGCGGGCGCAATGGCGGCTGGGTATCAGCGCTCTTCCCGCTCGGCGGTGACGCCCTCGCCCGCCGGCATGGGGTGGAGGCGACGCGCCGGCTGCTGGGTGAGTTGCGTCATACGGTCGATGAAGTGGGCAATGTCGTTGCCGCAGAGGGCTTTCCCGGGGTCGGCTATGTCCGTGGCGGAGCGCTTTGTCTTGCGCGGGGGCCGGCGCAGGTGGCGCGGGCGCGGGCAGGTCTGGCCGAGGACCAGCGCTGGGACGCGGGCACGCAGTGGCTCGACGCGGCCGGGGCGCGAGAGCGGCTGGCGGCCACGGGCGTCGATGGTGCCACGTGGAATCCGCATTGCGCTCGCGTCCAACCGCGCGCTCTGATCGAAGGCTTGGCCGCGGCCGTGCGCCGACGCGGCGGCGTGATCGTGGAGGGGATGCGCGTCGTGGACGCTGCTCCCGGACGGGTGGTGCTGGCGGACGGACGGGTCGTGCGGGCCGGGCACGTACTACGGGCAACTGAAGCCTATACAGCGTCACTGCCTCGGCTCGGACGGCGCTTGGCACCGGTGTACTCGCTGATCGTCGCCACCGAGCCGTTGAGCCAATCCTCCTGGGAGAGTGTGGGTCTCGCGCGGCGGGAGGTCTTCAGTGACTATCGGCACGTGATCGTCTACTGGCAGCGGTCGACGGATGACCGGCTGGTCTTCGGCGGGCGCGGCGCGCCCTATCACTTCGGGTCGGCGATCCGGCCGGACTTCGACGGTGACGAGCGAGTCTTCCGGCTGTTGCGGAATACGGTGCGGGAGTTGTTCCCGCAGCTGGGCGAGATCCGCTTCACGCACGCGTGGGGTGGCCCGCTGGGGATCCCCCGCGACTGGCATCCGTCGGTGGGTTATGACCCGGGAGCGCGTGTCGGCTGGGCCGGTGGCTATGTCGGCGATGGCGTGGCCGCGACCAATCTCGCTGGGCGCACGCTCGCCGATCTGGTGCTGGGCCGGCGGACCGTGTTGACCGCCCTGCCTTGGGTGGGGCATCACTCGCCCGACTGGGAGCCGGAGCCGTGGCGGTGGTTCGGCGTGAATGCCGGGCTGCGCCTGGCCGGGCTGGCCGATGCCGAGGAGTCGATCACCGGGCACCCGGCCCGGTCCGGGTCGCTGTTAGCCCGCCTGACTGGCCACTGATCAACGTTATCCACAGGCAGTCTGGAGTGCCCTGGCCGTATCGTCATCGCGGGATCAGGATGGGATTCATGGGTCACAACGAACTGAGAGTGAGGCACCATGGGTGTCGTGACCACATTGCCTTGGGGGCGGGAGTTGACCGCGGACGATCTGGCGGACCTCCCCGACGACGGCCACCGCTATGAGCTCATCGACGGGTGCCTCCTCGTGACTCCGTCGCCCTCGCGCTGGCACCAAGGCGTCAGTGCCGAGCTCGCCTTCGCCCTGACCGTGTCCTGTCCAGACGACCTCAGAGTTATCACGGCTCCGATGGACGTCAGGTACTCACGCCGCACGGTGCTCCAACCCGACATCTTGGTGGTCTCACGAGCCAACTTCGCCAACGAGGACGATCCGCTCCGTCCAGCGCTGGCCGTCGAGATTCTCTCGCCCAGTACGCGATTGATCGACCTCAACCTCAAGAAGGCCCGCTATGAGCGCGCGGGCTGTCCCAGCTACTGGGTGGTCGATCCAATCGACCCGCGCCTGATCGCCTGGGAGTTGCGGGAGGGCAGATACGCCCAGGTCGCCGATGTGTCCGGCGAGGAATCCTGGGGCGCCATGGTTCCCTACCCGGTCACGATCACTCCCGCCCGGCCGCGCCGCTGAGCCCCGCCCGTCCGTTCAGCGCCGGCCCTTTGGTAGCGGTCGGCGGGTCGTGTTCGCTTCGGCGGTACGAACCGTCGACCCCCTGCACGAAGCGCCGACTTCTGCACGAAGCGCCGACCTAGACTGCCGGCCATGGTCGATGACGCGACGCTGCGGGCCTATTGGAGTCACCGCCAAGGCCTTGATGGCTCCCTCGCCGGCGCAACGCCCGCCCAGGTCTTGGAGTGTGCCGGTTGGGCGCGCTCGGTCGGCGGGACGACTCCCTATCTGACGCTCTTCTCCCGGGCCGGCGTGCGGCGCGCCGAGGCCGACGCGGCGGTCGCCGCACTCGCCATCCACGAGTTGCCGTCGGCGCGCGATTGCACGTATGTCTTGCCCGCTCGCGACTTCGCGCTGGCGTCCGTGATCGGTGGTGGCGCCAGCAGCACGGCCGAGCTGCGCACCGCGGAGAAGCTGGGCGTCACGCGCGCTGAGGTCGATGACTTGGCGGATGCCGTTCTTGCGCAGTTGTTTTCGGCGCCTCTCGACCCGGCCGGACTGCGCGAGGCGCTCGGTGACCGGGTGCGGTCGCTTGGCGATGCGGGCAAGAAGAAGGGCATCACAACGACCTTGCCGCTCGCCCTCGGCCTCCTTCAGGCACGCAGCCGAATCCGGCGCGTCCCGGTCGACGGACGGCTGGATCAGCAGCGCTTCCGCTATGTCCCATGGCCGCAGGCACCGGTCTGGTCTGGGGACGTCCACGCCGCCCGCGCCGAACTCGCCTCGCGCTATTGGGACTGGATCGGCGTCGCGAGCCTGGCGCATTTCCGCTGGTTCAGCGGCGTCACCCTCGCCGCGGCGAAGGCCGCCATCGCCGGCCTTGAGCTCCATCCGCTCGCCGGTACGGACCTGCTCGCCACCCCCGCGACTCGCGCCGAACTGAGCACGTATGCCGCGCCCGCCACTTCGCAGATCGCGCTCATCGGGTGGCTGGACGGCCTGGTGCTGTTGCGTCGTGATCTGGACGGCGTCACCGACGCCGCCGACCGGGATCACCCCTTGCTCACGCCGGCACGCACGGCCGGTGGCACCCTGACGGACTTGCCACATCAAGGGATCGTCGACCGCGGCCGGCTGATCGGGCTGTGGGACTACGACCCCGGGACCGAGGAAGTCGTCTGGGCACCGATCACGAAACTCACTGCGGCCCAGACCACATCGACCCTCGACGCGGTCGGTGTCACCGAGGCCTTCATCCGCGATGACCTCGGCGACAACCGTGGGATGAGCCTGGACAGCCCGGCCTCCCGAGCGCCGCGCCTCGCCGCCCTGCGCGCGCACGCCGGTTGATCCGCGATGACCGCACACGTCCCGCCCGCCGGAATCGAGATCGAGTCCTTGGCGGCCCTCGACGACGCGCTCGCGGCGGGTCTTCCTCCGGCCCTGTTGCGCCTGCAGGATCTCGACCTGCGCGAGTATCGCGGCCTCGATGACCGGAGCGACCTCGACCAGATGGTCGTGCTGGGCGGTCACCTTTCCCCCGCCTTGGACGCACACTTGCGCGCCCAGGGCGCGATCATCTTCCCCGACGACCCGGATGCCGCGCCGATCCGGCCCTACCGTGCCCGGCTCTACACCGCCGACGAGCTCTATGCCGAGCTCGAGGCCGGCTACGACGCGACCCCGGACGCGCGGGCATACGGCTGGTATCAACAAGGACGCGAGCACCCGGACGTCTTCAGTGCGCTGCTGCAGGCGATCCACGACGACTCCATCGCCGACGCCCTCGCCGAGTTCGTCGACGGCCACCGCGTCGTCGGTGTCATGGGCGGCCATGCCGTCTCCCGCGGAACGAGCGCGTATGCCGAGGCCGCTCGCCTTGGTTTCGAGCTCGCCGGTCGAGGATTCGTCGTCGCGACGGGCGGTGGACCGGGCGCCATGGAAGCCGCCAATCTCGGTGCGGCAGCGCGTGATTCGCACGACTTGATCGAGGCGCTCACGATCATCGCCGAGGTCCCGGGTTTCGCTGACGTTCACGCTTGGGCCCTGGCCGGTTTGCGCGCGCGGGAGGTGATCGAGACGCGGCCAGTGGGCGAGGAGCGGGGCAGGAGCCTCGGCATACCGACGTGGTTCTATGGGCACGAGCCGCCCAATGTCTTCGGTGAGGGGATCGCCAAGTTCTTCTCCAATGCCCTGCGCGAGGATGCACTGCTCGCTCTCGCCGGGGACGGAGTCTTGGTCCTGCCCGGCGCAGCCGGAACCGTTCAGGAGATCTTCCAAGTGGCGACGCGGGCCTACTACTCCGCCGATCCTCCACCGCCGCTCGTGCTCGTCGGCCGACGTCATTGGACCGAGACCATCCCGGTCTGGCCGGCCCTTCGGGCGCTCGCCGCCGGGCGGCCGATGGCGGCGCGCATCGCCGTAGTGGACGATCTCGACCAGGCGCTCGCCCTCATGCAGTAGCAGATGCCGGGGGGCCGAGCGGCCCCGCCGACAGCGGCGCGACGCTGAGGTGCGTGGGTATGGACATGCTGGGGGGCGGAGCGATCCGCGAGGCAAAGCTGACCGATTGGCGCAAACTTTCCCAGGGGCTGCACGCACGCTACCGGGTTGCGGACTTCGGGACGGGGGCGCACTTCGTGGCCGCGGTGGGTGACGCGAGCGACGCGCTCGGCCATCACCCGCGGGTGGCGATGGGGCCGGGATATGTCGATCTGAAGTTGAGCAGCGACGACGCCATCTATCGCGACGACGAGGGCACCGAGCACGTCGTCGAATGGGTGACGGCGCAAGACATCGACCTTGCGCGCCGGATTACCGAGATCGCTGCCGAGCATGGCCTCGCGGCCGATCCGGGGGCGGTGAGTGTGGTCGAGCTGGGACTTGACACGGCCGACTCGGCGGCCATCGCACCGTTCTGGGCAGCCCTGTTGGCCGGGAGCGCGGACGCCCAGGGCCGCGGCACCCCGAGCGATGAAGTTCGCGACGACAGCGGACGGTCACCGAATCTGTGGTTCGGCGAGGCGCCGCCCGAGCATGGTCAGCGTTTCCACGTCGAGGTCTACGTGCCGGCCGAGGTAGCGGGCGACCGTCTTGCTGCCGTGCTCGCCGCCGGCGGGACCATCGTCGACGACACCCTGGCCTGATCGTCATCGCCGACCGCGATGGCAACAAGGGCGTCCTGTTCGTCGCCCTCCCCGCCGAGCCCTAGCCTCCGTCTTTCACGGGGCAGCGGTTTGATGACGTGAGGGGCGTGGAGGGGCTGTCGGCGTGTGGGGGCAGGCGTTGGTGCCGCGTGGCGCTGCGGTGCGG
>NZ_BAAAPN010000051.1:0-78258 GCF_039531165.1 Nostocoides vanveenii
GATTGGCTTTGACACCTCCTCTCCTACTCGCGTCCGCGCCTGCACCCCTTCAGCAACACGCACCCCAAACGCAACATCCGCACCTATCCGTGCAACCTCTTACTCAGGCCTTGCCCTACGGCGCCCTATCGGGGCATACCGTCCCGCTGTGACCGACGTCGGAGTTCACTCCCAGGACCCCGGCACCGATCCGAAGGAGGGGTGAACAGTGACGGATTTGATGACGGCACCCGCGCCGATCGCATCCGATTGGGATTGGCAGTTCGCCGGTCTGTGCCGTGGACTCAATCCCGAGGTTTTCTTCCACCCGGAAGGTGAGCGGGGCTCCGCGCGACGGCTGCGCGATCTGGCCGCCAAGGAAGTCTGCGCCCAATGTCCCGTGCTCCAGTTGTGTCGTGACCATGCGCTCGCGGCCCGAGAGCCGTATGGCGTGTGGGGCGGCATGAGTGAGGACGAGCGTCTCGCCTTCTATGAGGAGCATGGCCTGTCGGTCCGCCGGGCCAGCTGATCCCGGGCGGGGTCAGCGCCGCGCGGCCGACGCTCGTTGGCGGGCGGCCCACTCACGCCGGAGCGCTTCGCGCCAGCGCGGCACCGGTTGGCCGGCCTCCGCGAGTAGCCGACGGGCCCGGACCCGGGATCGGAAGATCCCGAGGATGCCCAGGGCATAGCACGGCAGCTGGATCGCCATCGCGACCCGGAACTGATCGAGCGTGTATGCCGAACCTGTCGACTGCACGTCGAGCAGCACCCCGATCAGCAGCGTCGCGATGATGCACGCGCTGAAGCCACCGATATTGACCGCGCTGTTGGCTACCCCGAGCCGGTGGCGCGGGTTGAAGGTCCGCGCGAAGTCGAAGCCGATCGCCGAGCCAGGCCCGCCAAGGGCAAGACCTGCGCAGAGGACGGTCAACAGCCATAGCGGCGCCGGGCCGGGCCAGCACAGGACGGCGATCCACGGCACCACGCCGGCGGCGACCATGGCGAGCACGAGATTGCTGCGGCGTAAGGGATGGCGCTGGACGAGCAGGCCCAGCACCGGGCCGGCGATCGCCCCGACGATGGCCAGCAAAGTGATGAGTGCGCTGGCCTGGGCCGGGCTGCGGCCTTCGCCCTGCGTCAGATAGGGAAAGCCCCACATCAGGCCGAAGACCATCGGGGCGAAGCTGGTCGTCCAGTGCGTCCACAGGCCGAGCCGGGTGCCGGGGTGGCGAAAGGCGGCGCCGAGATTGCTGCGCAGCGTGCGCAGGCCCGGCCTAGCCTGGGCCTTCTCGAAGCCCGGGGGCACATCGCGCAGGAGCAAGGCGGCAGCGAGCGAGGCGGCGAGGGTCAGGACGGCGACGGCGAGGAAGGCCGGCGCCCACCCGCGGGCACCGAGCAGCCAGACGAAGGGGATCGCGCTGGCGATCTGACCGGCCTGGCCACTGAGCCCGACGAGCTGAGTGACGATCGGGACCCGACCGGGCGGGAACCAGTTGGGCAGCAGCCGGATGACGCTGGCGAAGATGAACGCGTCGCCGGCGCCGAGCACGGCTCGGGCGGGGATGGCGACGGAGACCGACTCCGTCAGGGCCATGACCACCTGCGCCACGCCCATGACGGCCAAACCGGTGGTGATCATCCGGCGCGGCCCGAAGCGATCCAGCATCAACCCGCCCGGGATCTGCATCGCGGTGTAGACAATCAACTGGACGACGACGAAGGTCGCAATGATGCTCGCCCGAGCACCGAAGTGATCGACGGCCTGGATGCCCGCGACACCGAGGGTGGTGCGGCCCAGGACGGCAACGGCATACGCCCCCACGCCGAGAGCGAAGATGAACCAGGCGAGGCGCCCGCCCGGCGGCACGCGTGTGGTGGGGACGGACATCGCCCGTCATCCTCCCACGCCCGCGCCGCCGGGCGCGACGGATCAGAAGTCGATCCGCCAGGTGCCGCGACCGTGGGTGCCGATGACGACAGCCTGCGCACCCGGGACGGGCCGGACACTGTTGGCCGAGGAGTTCGGCAGGCCGGGTGCCCGGCGCCACATGGTCGGCGCGGACGTGGTGGCGAGGAAGACGCCGACGTCGGTGCCGAGCACCAGGTTGCCGCCGACGATGGCCAGGGCATCACCGCGCGCGTCCGGCAGGTTGCCGGAGATATTGCGCCAGGTGCGGCCACCACTGGTCGACTCGAAGACCACGCCCTCGCCGCCACCGGGGATCCACCGACGCGAGTAGCCGTTGTAGACGGCATAGACATGGGCCGGGTTCGCCGGGTCGACAGTCAAACCAGCGACGAAACGGTTGGGCAGGACCGGCGAGGTGATCCGATGCCAGCTACCGCCGTAGTTCGTGTCGATGCCGGTGGCGAAGGTCGGGCTGGGGCTGGCGATCCCGTCGATCCAGCCGGCATAGATGGTCGCGCCATTGGCGGCGAGGGCCGTGCCCATCCGTGACAGGCCGGCGCCATCGGTGCCGAAGGTGTGCACCGGCTTCCAGTCGCAGGTCGTGCCAGAGCAGGTGGTCGCCCATCCCTTCGTGGTGCGCCAGACCTTCGTGCCCGCGGCCACCCACGTGTTGGTGTTCTTCACATCGGCCTGGAAGGGCGCGATGAAACGTGCACCCGGGTCGCAGTTGGCCCCCCTGTAGCCGCCGCAGACCGGGGAGATCGTCGTGAAGCTGTGGCCGCCGTCGGTCGTGGAATACATCAGCAGGCCGACGTACTCACCGACCGCACGATTGGCATTGGCCGGGTCGACGAGGACATAGCCACCGTCGCCACCGGCCGGCTCGATGGGGGTGCCTCCTGGCTTGATCAGCGAGGTGCCGTTGTCCTGCAGCCCGCCCCAGTAGGCCGTCCCCGGCCCCATCTTGCCCGCGGCGGCGTCGTAGTACTGCAGGGTGCGCAAGGTGGCGTTGAGGCTGGTCCAGGAACCGGATCCGACCTTGGACGTCGGGCGGGAGAAGACGCCGCCATCGTTACCGATGACGACCTTCCCGCCCGCGATGGCGACGGCGTGTTGGTCGGGGTGGGTGGTCTTCGGGCAGGCGTCACCGCAGGCCAAACCGTAGTTCCAGTAGGGGCTGATCGTGGTGAACGTGGCTCCGCCGTCCCGGCTCTCGTAGACCTCCTCGAGCCCGACGTAGATGTGCTTGGCATCGGCGGGATCGACGGTGAGGAACTGGTTGTACCAAGCCTGGATGCCCGGGTGGTAGCCCTCGAAGGTCAGCGCCGAGCCGGTTTTCATCAGCGAGTCGGCATCGGCGATCTTGCGCCAGGGACCGGCGGGGTTTCCGGTCGCGGAGACATAGACCCCCTGCAGCACCGAGTCCTCGCCGGCGAGCAAAGCCTCGGGCGACTGGACAACGGCATACAGGCGATCGCCCTTCGTCGAATAGGCGAAGGTCGTGCGCCCGATGTCCTCCGCGTCGATGGCGCCCCCGGGGGTGATTCTGGCGAAGCTACCCCTGGCACCGCCCGTGCGGGAGAGATAGAAGCCGTTGTAGGACGACCCATTGCGCCAGCCGAGAACGGCCAGCACCTGCTTGCCCCCGCTCCCTGGCCGCACGACCACATCGGTGATGAAGGAGGTCGCGTAGGGCGAACCGGTGGGGTTCGGGTCGGGCTTGAGGATCAGTTGCCAGGCGCCCGCGGCACTCGTGCTCGAATGCCGGTAGAGGCCCTGACTGGTGGCCGCGTAGACGGTCCCCATGCCGTCGTCCACGATCCGGAAAACTTGGTGGTTCATCAACTCCGAGCCCCCGACCCGGCTGAGACTCGAGCCCCCACTGGTCGAGCGGTAGATCCCCACGCCGAGGTAGGAGTCGGAGTTCGTGTTGGCCTCACCGGTGCCGACCCACAGGGCCTTGTCCGTGGTGATCGTCAGCGTGCCGATCGAGAGCGTCGGCTTGTGATCCCAGATCGAGACCCAGTGGCGGCCGCCGTCGGTGGAGCGCCAGACGCCGCCGTCGGCCGCGCCGGCATACATGGTCGATCCGGAGACGGCCAGCGAGGTCGTCCGGCCGGCGACGCTCTGGAAGCCCGAGCCGAGGTTGGACCAAACCGGGTCGGTATAGCCGGCCGGCTCGGGGTTCATGCCGGTCGTGGTGAGCTCGGTCGACCGGGCACGAGCCTGCGGCATCCATTGTGCCGCAGCGCGAGCCGCGATGAGTGCAGCCGCGGACACCGTGTCGGCGGGCAGGCTGCGCTGCTGCGCATACTGCTCGGCCATGTCTGCGACCTCGAGGGCGTCCTCGCCGTCGCCTTCTTCCCGCTGCGCGGGGTTGGGCAGTTGATGGGTCTGCAATTGTGCCCAATGGGGCGTGGGTGCCGGGGTGCTCGCGGTGGCGGCAGTGACGCCCGCCAGAGTGAGGGCCAAGGCAACAGCGGAAATGCGGTGCACTGCGGTCATGCGCGTTCGCCTCCGTCAAGGTCGGCCGGACCATCCGCTCGACCGCCATCCGCCAACCTCCCACCGCTCGGATCGCGCGTAAAGACCCCTGTGCCCCGGCGTGCGCCGAACGGTCAGCGTGCGTCCGGCAAGTCCGCCTGGTGCTCCTGCGCCCGTGCCCGTGCCTGCGCCGCGAGGACAGCGTCGCGGCGTTCGTCGCGGTCGAGCCAGGTGCAGATGCAGATCTCATTGCCCTCGGGGTCGGCGAGCACCCAGAAGGAGGGCGCATATTCGGTGCTCAGCAGGCGGCCACCCGTGGCCAGGCCGGCGTCGATGCGCGTCTGCGCCTGCTCGTGCGGCACGGTGATGTCGAAATGAATCCGATTGCGTTGCGGCCGTGGATGATCCATCGCTTGGAACCACACCGACGGCCCGTGGTCTCGCGGGTCGACCAAGTCGCCGTCAGGGCCGTCGACATAGTCCAGGACGGCGCGCCAGAAGGGCTTGATGCGGTCTTCGTCGAGAGTGTCGAGGGCCAGTTCGAGCCGCTGGACGTGCGGCCCGGGTCCCTGGCCGCCGGGGTGGTAGCCGTGCTCGCGTAGTCGGGCGGTAATCGCCTGAGCCGCGTCGACCTCCGGCTGCTCCACCCAGCCGGTCGCCGGGTCCTGGATCCGCAGCCGTATGCCGTCCGGCCGGATATCGATGCCGAGCCCAGCATCGCCGGGAGCGGCCGGGCCCGCGATCGTCGCGATGCCGATCGCCTCGCTGATCCCCTGTGCCGGCACCCAGGTCTCGAAGCCGCCGAGGATGAACTGCCAGCCGGCCTCGACCACCGCCTCGCTGGCCGCGCGTCGTGCCATCTTGCGTCGCTCAGTCATTACTCGAACTTAACCCGTGGCGATGGCCGCATCCGTGCGAGCGAGCGAACAGAACGCGAACAGCCCGGCCGACGCCGACGGCCCCCGACGCAGGGTGCGTCGGGGGCCGTCGAGATTCGCCGCGCGGCACGTGCCGGCGGCGAAGATGGTCGGATCAGTGGCCGTGGCCGTGCCCGTGACCGGCCGCGGGAGCGGGCTCCTCTTCCTTCTTCTCGACCACCAGGGTGTCGGTGGTCAGGACCATCGAGGCGATCGACGCGGCATTGCGCAGCGCCGAGCGGGTGACCTTGACCGGGTCGAGCACGCCGGCGGCGACCAGGTCGACATACGCGCCGGTCGCGGCGTTGAGGCCCTGACCGATCGGCAGGTCGGCAACCTTGGAGACGGCGACATAGCCCTCCAGGCCGGCGTTCTCGGCGATCCAGCGCAGCGGCTCGGCCGCGGCCTTGCGCACGATGTTGGCGCCGGTGAGCTCGTCACCGGTCAGGCCGAGGTCGTCGAGCGCCGGAAGCGCGTGGACGAGGGCGGTGCCGCCACCGGCGACGATGCCCTCCTCGATCGCCGCACGGGTGGCAGAGATCGCGTCCTCGATGCGGTGCTTCTTCTCCTTCAGCTCCACCTCGGTGTGCGCGCCGACCTTGATCACACAGACGCCACCGGCGAGCTTGGCGAGGCGCTCCTGGAGCTTCTCGCGGTCCCAGTCGGAGTCGGTCTTCTCGATTTCGGCCTTGATCGTGTTTATCCGGCCGGTGACCTCGTCGGGCGAACCGGCGCCGTCGACGACCGTGGTGTTGTCCTTGGTCACCACGATGCGACGGGCCTGACCGAGCAGGTCGAGACCGGTCTGGTCGAGCTTGAGGCCGACCTCCTCGGAGATGACCTGACCGCCGGTGAGAATCGCGAGGTCCTGCAGCATCGCCTTGCGACGGTCACCGAAGCCGGGGGCCTTGACGGCGACCGCGTTGAAGGTGCCGCGCAGCTTGTTGACGACCAGGGTGGAGAGCGCTTCGCCGTCGACGTCCTCGGCGATGATGGCCAGCGGCTTGCCGGTCTTCATGACCTTCTCCAGCACGGGGAGCAGGTCGGCGATGGTGGAGATCTTGCCCTGGTTGATCAGGATGTAGGCGTCTTCGAGGACGGCCTCCATGCGCTCGGGGTCGCTGATCATGTAGGGGCTGATGTAGCCCTTGTCGAATTGCATACCCTCGGTGAACTCCAGGACGGTCTCGGCGGTCGAGGACTCCTCGACGGTGATGACACCGTCCTTGCCGACCTTGTCGAAGGCGTCGGCGATGATCCCGCCGATGGTGGCGTCCTGCGCCGAGAGCGCGGCGACGGACGCGATTTCGTCCTTGCCGCCGACCTCGCGGGCGTTGTCGAGCAGGCGGGTGTTCAGCGCCTCGACGGCGGCGTCGATGCCCCGCTTGAGGCTGCTCGGCGCGGCACCGGCCGCGACATTGCGCAGGCCTTCCTTGACCATCGCCTGGGCGAGAACGGTCGCGGTTGTGGTGCCATCACCGGCGACGTCATTGGTCTTGGTGGCCACCTCCTTGGCGAGCTGGGCGCCGAGGTTCTCAAAGGGGTCTTCGAGCTCGACCTCGCGCGCGATGGTCACGCCATCATTGGTGATGGTCGGCGCGCCCCACTTCTTGTCGATGACGACATTGCGGCCCTTGGGGCCGAGGGTGACCTTGACGGCATTGGCGAGCGCGTCGACGCCGCGCTCGAGGGAGTGCCGGGCGGAGTCGTTGAACTCCAGTTGCTTGGCCATGACTGTCCTTCGTCGGTATGCCGATGACTCACCCGGGCGGGCGGCTCGGCGGTGTTGGTTGCTAGGGGATGCGCGACGCGCCCCGGCCGGGCCTCACCTAGGCGAGGGCGGCGCGGGGCGCGGTCACGGCATACGGGAATGCTGTGGGCTGGGGTCAGCCGACGACGGCGAGGACGTCGCGCGCGGAGAGGATGAGGTACTCCTCGCCGCCGTGCTTGATCTCGGTGCCGCCGTACTTGCTGTAGATGACCCGGTCGCCGACCTTGACATCCAGCGGGATGCGCTCGTCGCCGTCCTCGTTCCAGCGGCCCGGACCGACGGCCAGGACCTCGCCCTCCTGGGGCTTCTCCTTGGCCGTGTCCGGGATGACCAGGCCGGACGCCGTCGTCTGCTCAGCCTCAAGGGACTTGATGACGATGCGGTCTTCGAGCGGCTTGATGGAAACCGACACGATGACTCCTTCACTATTCGACTACGAATGAATCGGAAACAAGAGGTCGTGCGCCTGATGCAACTCGCCGTCGCGGGGGTCGAGCTGCGGTGCACGATTGGCACTCACACGGGGAGAGTGCCAACAGCCAATCTATGCCGCGATTAGCACTCGGTCAACTCGAGTGCCAGTTGACTTTTTGGGTTCATCTCCTCAGCGCTCGGCGGGTCAGCTCCTTCGTCGCCTGCTTCTCTCGGCGTTCATCTCCTCAGCGCTCGGCGGGTCGGCTCCTTCGTCGCCGCCCCGTCTCGCTCGATCGTCGACAAACGCGGTCGTAGGTGGTCACCCCTGCGCTCTCACCTCAGCTCGCGTTCGTCTCCCCAGCGCTCGGCGACAGACGGGGTCGTAGGTGGCCGCCTGGCCGCGCCCGCGCAGGCTGCGCGAGTCAGCGCAGGCGCATGGTCTGCGTGGTTTCGGTGGAGCCGGGGCGCAAGGGGCTGGTAACGCCGGTGCGCTCGAAGCCGAAGCGCTCGTAGACGGCGATCACCTCCGGATTGGCCACATTGACGTCGAGCACGACGATGCGGCCGGCTGCCGACGCATCGTCGAGGAGGACGTGCAGGATCGCCGTCGCGTGGCCCCGCCCGCGCGCGGCCGGGTCGGTCCAGACCGCAACGACGTGCAGGTGATCCCCCTCGTCATAGGTCCCGCCGACCGCGACGGTGTCGCCATCGGGCGCCGTCGCGACTGCGGCACCGCGGCTACGGACTCGCCAGTCCTCCTCGGCGAAAGCGACCTCCCGCTCGTAGGTCGATCCGAACGCGGTGGGCGCCTCGCGCAGGGCACGCAGGCGGATGTCGCGAAAGAGCGCCCAGTCATCCGCGGTCAACCGTCGCACGCTCATGACCGCGAGGCTGTCAGGTGGGAGGGTCGCGGAGCAACCGGATTCGCCGGTGCCTCCACCTCCCGGCGGGGGCAGTGTTGGATGGGCGGGTGGATGTCGCCTCCGTGCGCTGGCTCGGCTCCCCCGCCGGGCGGGCCGTGCTTCGCGACCTCGGCCCGTATGACGAGTCGGCGGCTGTGGGTGTATCGGCGCGTTTGCGTGCCGGCGGATTGGCTCCCGATCTGGTAGCGGCGGCCCTGACCCAGCAGCGATTGCGGACGCGGGCCCGGGAGAAGTTCGGGGAATTGGCCGACGGGATGCTGTTCACGGCGGACGGCCTGGAGCAGGCCACGCGCTTCGAAATCGCCGCCGGGCACGCCGAACGCTTCGCTCAGGCGTCGATTGCCACTGCACATGACTTAGGTTGCGGCATCGGCTCGGACGCGATGGCGCTGGCCGCCCTCGATGTGACCGTCGCGGCGATCGACGCGGATCCGGTGACAGCCGCCGTGGCGGATGCCAATCTGCGCCCGTGGCCGGATTCGCGGGCCCGGGTCGGGTTGGCCGAAGACTGGGTCGCCCCGCCAGGTGCAGGGCGCGACCGCGTTGGCGCCTGGCTGGACCCGGCGCGCCGAGTGGGCGGAGTCGCCGATGCGGCCGGCCGGACGCGGCGGGTCTTCCGGCTCGATGACATCGCGCCGAGTTGGACGACGGTCTTGTCGATCGCGCAGGCCGTGCCGGCAACCGGGGTCAAACTCTCGCCCTCCTTCCCCCACGACCAACTGCCGCGCGGCGCCGAGGCGCAATGGGTCTCGCGGGCCGGTGAGTTGCTGGAGTGCACGGTGTGGTTCGGCCCGCTGGCGCGCACCCGCGGTCGGACCGCGCGCGTGCTGCGGCCCGGGCAGGCGCCGATCGAGGTCACTGAAGACACCGCGACGGCGGACGTCCCGTGCGTGGGTGGGGTAAACGAGGTGCACCCCTGGCTCTACGAGACCGACCGGGCTCTGGTCCAGGCGGACTTGGTCGGCGCGGTGACCGCGGCAACGGACGGGCGCGAACTGGAACCGGGGCTCGGCTATGTGACGGCGGACACGGCATACGGGCTGGGGTATGCGCGCCGGTATGCGGTGCGGGATGTGCTGCCGCTCAACGTCAAGGCGCTCCGCGCCTGGCTACGGGCGCGCCAGATCAGCGGGGTGACGATCAAGAAGCGCGGCGTGCGCCTGGATGAGGCGGGCCTGATGCGGCAGTTGAAGGTCCGCCCGGGCGCCGATGCGACCCTCCTGCTGACTCGCGTGGCCGGACACAACGCGGTGCTGGTGCTGGACCAGGACTGATGCGAGTCATCGATGAGTGATATTGCGGTCAGGGCCGCGATATCACTCCTCAATAGCCGGTGACACGAAGCACCGGGCACCCGGGCGTGCGACAGGCCCGCGACGGCCAGCGAGCGTCCTGGGCTTGGGCCGTGGCCACCACCTCCGCGGCGATCGAGCAGGGCGAACGCGTGACTTCGAGCCAGCCGTAGCGCAGGTGGCTTCGGCGCCGCCCGGCCAGGGCGTTGATCTTCTGGCGATCGGTCAATGCCGTTGCGGCAGTGTGGAAGAGGAGTCCGTCGAGTTCGACGCAGAGGTTGGCGTCATCCCAATCGAGGTCGAAACGGCGTCCCTGACCGCGCACGACTAGCGGGGTCTGACGGGTCGGCGCAGGGATGCCGTGCGGGCGCTCGACATCGCGAAACCACCGCAACTCCAGTGCGCTCTCGCAACCGTCGGCCTCGTCCGCGAGCACGGCCTCGAGCAGATCCCGCTTGCCGTGCCTCGGCCACGTGGCGAGCTCGGCTCGAAGCCGACGCATCGTCGTGCGGCGCTGCTGTAGGGCACGGCCGATGAGCGCGAGGGTGACGTCATCCGGCTCCTCGTCAGCCAGCCCGATCACGGTTGACTCGATGGTGGTGCGGGGCGGCCAAATCTCGCTCCGCACCGTGAGCCGGCGCGAGGTGACGACGTGGAGACCCGCCGGGACGGCAATACGGCGCCCAAGGGGCACCACGATGCCGATGACGTCGGGCTCGACATCGCTCAGTCCGTCCACCAAGGCCGCGGACCATCCCATCAGGCCGGCGGACATCGAGTGGCCGCCGTCCCCCAGCCGGGTCGACGGACGACTGGTGGCCAGAACTGCGGCGCCGGCCCGCGTCGCCCAGTCGATCGGACCGGAATGGGTGACAAAGATGCCGTGGTGGATCCGCTGCCAGCGACCGCTGTCCACCTTCCACCGCACCGCCTGCTCGCCATAGGCCGCCCGCGCCTGGACGAGGGTGAGCAGCGGCAGGGCGCCGAGCGGCGGGAAGGTGAACCCGCGCGCTCGGGGATGGTGCGGCATACGGCCAGGCTGCCCGCAGACGCCGGATCCGTCGACCGGGACTCGGGCGGGCTGTGGACAACTCGCGGCGCTGTTCGGTTATCGATGAGTGATATCGCGGCCCTGACCGCGATATCACTCATCAATAGCGTCAGCTCACGGCGTTGAGCGCGTCGCGCCACGCGATCCACGGCTCGGCGACGGACAGGTCGTAGTCCGGCCCACCGATGCCGAGCGTGAAGAGCCGGGCACCGAGGTCATGCAACGGCCGGCCTTCGACCTCGGGAGCGTCGGGCAGCCGGCCTTCGCGCCCGCGCCCGCCGACCCCCACGGAGATCTCGATGTCGGCTAGGTCCCGGCCCCCGCTCGCGCAATGCCCGCGCAGGACGTCGATCTTGTGCGCCAGATCGTCGCCCTGGACGAACGTATGCCAGATGTCGGCGTGGCGCGCAACGAACTTCAGCGTCTTCTTCTCGCCGCCGCCGCCGATGAGCACCGGGATCTTGCGCGTGGGCGCTGGATTGAGCTGCTCCCAACGGGCCTCAATGACCGGCAGCGCCTCGCCGAGGTCGTCCAGCCGGCTGCCGGCGGTGCCGAACAGATAGCCGTATTCGGTGTAGTCGCGCTCCGCCCACCCGGACCCGATCCCGAGGATCAGCCGCCCGTCGCTGATGTGGTCGACGGTGCGAGCCATGTCGGCGAGCAGGTTCGGGTTGCGATAGCTATTGCAGGTGACCAGGGCACCTATCTCGACGCGGCTGGTCTGCTCCGCCCAGGCCGCGAGCATCGTCCAGCACTCGAAGTGCTTGCCGTCCTCGTCGCCGTAGAGCGGATAGAAGTGATCCCAGTTGAACAGGACGTCGACGCCCATCTCCTCGGCGCGGATAACGGCCTTGCGGATCTGGGCATAGTCGGCCTGCTGGGGGTGCAGTTGGACACCGATGCGGATGGGTCGGTCGCTCATCCGCCTACCGTATGCCGTGGGCTGCCGCCGCCCTGCTCACTCCCCAACGCGCGGCCGACCCAGATCCGCGACGGACCGTCAACGGCGACGATCCGACGAATCTTGCGGGCACCTTAGATGTCGAGCCATTCGCGCCAGCCCCCGTTGAGAACGAGCCAGGCGATCAGGCCGTAGCCAGCCTGTCCGGGATGCCCCGGGATAGTCGCGGCAGCCAGATCCGAGTCCCACTGGTCGTGGCCGAGCAGCGGGCGATAGCAGTCGACGAACGGGATGCCGCGGCGAGCGCAAACGTCGGCCTGGGCGTCGACAAGCACCTCGATGCCGGCGTTGTCCTGCGCATTCGTCCCCGGCGGCGGGCTGACGACGAAGGCCGGGATGCTGCCGCTCTGGGCCTCATCGAGGATCGTCGCGAGGTTGAGGCGGTGCCGGGCGACACTCACGCCGGTGGCGAGGTCGTTTGCGCCGACGCAGAGCACGAGCCGCCGCTCGCCGCGCCCGTCGAAACGCGCCGGGGCCTCGGCACGGAAGCGGTCGAGCACATCGCCCGACGTCGCCCCGCGCACCCCGAGGTTGTAGGCCGTGAGGTCCACATCCGGCGACTGGCTGCGCGCGACCACCCGGGTGACCCAGCCCTGGCCCTTGGGGTCGCCCACCCCGGCTACCAGGGAGGCGCCGAGAAAGACCAGACCGACGTCGCGACGGGTGGAAGTGCTGGGTTCGCTCACGCGCCAACCTTAAAGCGCCCGTCCTCCCCCTGCCGAACCGGCGTCTGGGGTGCGGAGCGTCCTCAGCGTTCAAGCCCGACGCCACAAACCCCTCATTTGCCTGGGAATTCTTCCCCTGCCAACAAGGCAGTTCTGGCCTCGGGCGGGAAAGCTGTCGCCTCGTCCGGGGTCAGGAGTGGCGGGTGGGGCCGAGGTCGCCGTCGGGTTGGGCGCCCGGGGTCGCGACAGCGGCGGCACCGGCCCGGGCTGCGGCGGCCATCGCGCTCGCGCGATCGGCGCCGGCGGCCAGGGCGGCGGCGAGCGCCCCGACGAAGGCGTCGCCCGCGCCCGTCGTGTCGACGACCTCGTCGCCGGGCACCGCTGCCGCCGGCACGTGCTCGCCGTCCCACACCGCACCGCTGGGGCCGAGAGTCACCAGCAGAGACCCGCCCGTCCCGAGATCGGCATCGGCGAGACGAAGCGCCTCGTGCTCATTGGCAACCACCGGATCCGCGACCGCCAAGGCGGGCGGGTCCAGGACCGCAAAGGGCGCGACATTCAGGACCACCCGCGCTCCGCGGTCCGCCGCCCATTCCGCAACCGCAGCCACCACGTGGTGGGGAATCTCCAACTGCAGAACGACGACGTCGCCCGGCCCGACGCCAGGCACCGCTTGCGCGTCCGTCAACGCCACTTCGGCATTCGCCCCAGCCACGGTGACGATGGTGTTCTCGCGCGCCGCGTCCAATGTGACGTATGCCGTGCCCGTGGGCTCGCCGCCGACGACGCGCACCGCACTGACATTGATGCCCAACTGCGCCAAGCGATTCCGGTAGGCGACACCATAGGGATCGTCGCCGACACAGCCGACCATGACAACGTCCGCGCCCGCCCTGGCAGCCGCCACGGCTTGGTTCGCCCCCTTGCCGCCGGCCATCAGATCGAGCCGCAAGGCGCTGATCGTCTCCCCCGGTTTGGGGAAGTCGTCGACATGCGCGACGTGATCGACATTGATCGAGCCCACAACGATGACCCGGCCCATCACGCACCCACCGCTGCGGCACCGACGGCCGGAGTTGTGCGCGCACCAGCCCGCAAGGTGTCCAGCCACAGTCGGGCATAGCGCGGCCCGTCGATGCCCAGGCCGACGTCCACGACGACATCCGACTGCCCGTGCGGGTCGTGCGTCAGGTCGCCCGACCAGTCCCGGTGGTCGACAACGGTCCGGCCGCGCGTGTAGCGCCCGGCCAACTCCACGCGCACCGGCAAGGTCCGCGTCTGCAAACCGTCGGGGTCGGCCACTGCGCACACCGCACCGGCGTCACCGATGGTCGCCGCGTCGGCGTCGAAGCGCTCGCATTGGAACGCGATCAACCGGCCTCCCAATCCGGCTGCTCCAGTGGGGTCCGCCGCGACCAATTCGGCGGCGTCGAGCGCCGAGACCTGGGGCTCGTAGAAGACATCCAGCCCGTACATGGTCAGCGGAATGCCCAGGTCCGCGGTCGCGTCGAAGACGATCGCCGCGGCCTCCGGGTCGTGGAAGATGTTGAACTCGGCGGACGCCGTTGCGTTGCCGATGGCAGCCGATCCACCCATGAACACGATGCGCTCGATCCCTTCTGCCGCAAGGGGATAGGTCCGCAGCAGCAGCGCGATATTGGTCAACGGAGCCAGCGGGATGACCGTGACCCGCTCCCCCGCGGCGGCCGCGTCGCGCAGGGTGTCGCGCAGCAACTCCACTGCGTGGCCCGGGATCGGCGCGCGCGTGGACGGGGCCCAGTCGAGATCGCCCATCCCGTCCTCGCCGTGCACGTGCCGCGCGTCGACCGGGTCCTCCAGCAGCGGCCGGTCCGCCCCTGCCGCCACTGGCACGTCGGGCCGGCCGGCCGCGTCGAGGACGGTGAGCGTGTTGCGGACGACATCGGCGAGCGGCGCATTGCCGCCGACACATGTGACCGCCCGCAGATCAAGGCCCGGGTGCAGGGCCGCGAGCAGCAGGGCGCAGGCATCGTCGACTCCGGTATCGACGTCGAGAACCACCGGGACAGCCGTCATGGGGCGCAGCCTATTGCGCCCCAACCCCGCGCCGTGTTGGGGCGTCTACGCTCACGAAGGGATTCGGTCAGAAAGGTTGAGCGGAATGCGACGAGTCACGAGCGGGCGAGCGGGCGGCATACGGACCGGGAACGGACGTGGTTGCCGCCGGCGGGTCGCCGGGCTGGTCGCGGGCGGCGGCGCCACAGCCGCTCTGCTCGCCTCCGGCGCCCCGGCGTATGCCGTTCCCGTCGCCTCCGCGAGCACGTCACCGACGTCGAATCTCACGCTCTCCCAACGCTCCTGCGTCAGCGACCTGGTTGCGTCCATGACCGTGAACCAGCGGGTCGGCCAACTGATCTGGGTCGGTCTGGACGCGTCGGCGGCTCCGTCCGGCGTCGACTCGACCGTGCGGTCCTACGCGCTCGGCGGCGTGGTGCTGCTCGGCGGCTTCCACAGCGGGCGGACCTCGGTGGCCGCGACGACCCATCACCTCTCCGGGCTGGCCGACCCACGCGTGGGACTCTTGGTCTCGGCGGACCAGGAGGGGGGCTATGTCCAGCAATTGCAGGGCTACGGCTTCACCGACCTGCCGACGGCCTTCACCCAGGGCAAGAAGTGGGCGCCCAGCACTCTGGTGACGCAGACCACGACGGTGGCCAAGCAGATGCGCGTCGCCGGGGTCAACGTCAACCTCGCGCCGGTCGCAGACACGGTGAGCAAGTCCTTCATGCCGTACAACCGGCCGATCGGCTACTACTTCCGCAACTACGACTACTCGGCCGACCGCGTCGCCACCGACGTCAGCACCGTCGTCGCCTCCATGCACGCTGGTGGGGTCGCCGCCACCGTCAAGCACTTCCCCGGCCTCGGACGCGTCACGGGCAACACCGACACGTCGGCGACCGGGATCACCGACGACGTGACAGCCGCGACGTCGGGCTATCTCATTCCGTTCAAGGCCGGCATCGCGGCCGGCGCCGATTTCGTGATGATGAGTTCGGCCTGGTATCCCAAGATCGACTCGACCCGACAGGCGGTTTTTTCGCAGGCGACGATCAGCGGTCTGCTGCGCGGATCCATCGGCTACCAGGGCGTCGTCGTCACCGACGACATGGGCAATGCCGTTGCGGTGCAGTCGACTCCGGTGGGCAGTCGCGCCACGCGCTTCATCACCGCGGGCGGCGACATCATCCTCACCGGCAACCCGGCGACGGTGGGCCCGATGATTTCGGCCATCCTGGCGGCCCGCCAAAAGAGCCCGTCCTTCGCCGCCAAGGTCGATGCCTCGGTGGCTCGCGTCCTGGCCCTGAAGACCGGGCGCGGTCTGACCACCTGCTCGTGAGAGCGGGGTCAGCCCGCGCGCAGGTCGTCCGATCAGACGCGCAGGCGCGTCGCGGTGATCGACCGGCAGACGGGGCCGG
Organism: Nostocoides vanveenii; assembly: GCF_039531165.1. NCBI lineage: Bacteria > Bacillati > Actinomycetota > Actinomycetes > Micrococcales > Intrasporangiaceae > Nostocoides > Nostocoides vanveenii. The sequence goes on from NZ_BAAAPN010000051.1 coordinate 15,825, forward strand.
TCAGGCGCGGAAGGCGACCCACCGCGACTGCATACGGGCGATCTGGCCGCTGGTGAACTGGGTCATGCACGCGTCATCGGTGTAGTCCATGAAGTTGGTGATCGGGTCCTTCCCCGCCTGCCGGGCGCACGAGTCGCGCCCGGTCGGGCAGCCAAAGGCCGCGGACTTCTCGGCCGGCGTGTCGTCGACATAGTCGCCCTTGCCGGTGCACCCGCCCTGGAAGGTGTGGTAGAGCCCAAACCAGTGCCCGGCCTCATGGGTGGCCGTGTCGCCGAGGTTGTAGGGCGCCGCGGTGCCGCCGGGCAGGGACTGATCGAGCAGGACGACGCCGTCCATCACGTCATAGGTCGACTTGGGGAAGGTTGCCCAGCCGAGCAAGCCGCCGCCGAGGTTGGCGCTGTAGAGGTTGAGGTCGGCCTTGGTGCCCTTGCGCAGCGCCGTCTTCATGTTGCGCTCGGCGGTGGTGCCCGAGGTCAGCCCGTTGTACCAGGTCGCGTTGTTGGTGTAGTCCGTCGCGACCAGCGTGAAGGAGAAGCCGGTGGCGGCATAGGCGGCGTTGAGGACCGAGATCTGGTTGGCGATCATCGACGAGCTGAGATTGCCCGTGGCGCCGTCGGTGATGACGTGCATGTAGACCTTGACGGTGACCGGGGTGAAGGCCGCGCGGCCCCCCTTGGTGGCCAGGGCGGCGGCGAGCCGCGACTCCATGGCGGCGGCCCGGGCGGCCGTGATCTCGTTCGCGTCCTTGCGGTTGCCGCCCTGAGCGGCCCGGCCGATGTTCACGCTGTCCCTATGCGCGACACAGGCGCTGGGCGTGTCGGTGGCCCCCAGCGGGCGAGCCTGCGCGGGTGCGCTCACGGCCAGGGCGGCCAGGGTTGCCATCGCGGTGGCGGCGGCGAGTCGACGTGCACTCATCACTGGTCTCCGTTCGGGAGGTCTGGCGGGCCGTCCGACGTGGCGGCAGCGCGCGGGTCGCGCGGCCTCGGTGTCGCGCGCAGTCAAGAATGGCGCACTTCCGCCCACTTCTCTACCGATCGGTAACGACGGAATGCCGCCGATTCACGAGCAGGTTGTCAGCCCCCGTGCGGTCTTCAACGTGAGCACTCGTGTCACGGCCGCGGCCACCTGATCGGCGAAGACGGGGTCGGCGGCGGCCTGCGCCAGCACCACCTTGGACATGATTGGTATGTCGCTCGGCCGAGCCGTCAGGACGATGTCACCGCCCGCGGCGATGAAGCCGGTGGCGCGATTGCCGATGGGGACGGCCGCCACCGCGGCGGCCGCACCGACGTCATCGGTGATGACCACGCCGGCATACCCCAAGCGATCGCGAAGCAGACCGGTGACGATCGCGGGCGCGAAAAGCGCCTGTCCCTCAGCGATCTTCGGGTAGTTCGCCGAGCTGACCATCACGAAGTCGGCACCCGCCGCTATGCCGGCCGCGAAAGGCGCGAGATCGGGATCGGTGACGGTGGCGACGTTGTCGGTGATGCCCGTGCTCGCGGTGTCGGTGTTGCCGGCGATGCGCCCGATGCCCGGGAAATGCTTGACGGTCGCGGCGACTCCCCCGGCATGCATGCCGTCGATGAAGGCGGTCACCGATTGCGTGACCAACTCGGGGGTGGCGCCGTATTCGCGGTGATAGCGGCCGATCGGGCCATTGGCCGTGCCGATGTCGGCGGGCACGGTGTCCGCGACCGGAGCGAGGTTGACATTGACGCCGGCGGCGCGCAATTCCTCCGCCCAGCCGGTGGCCGAGGTGGTCAGCGCGGCCGAGCCGAGGCCGGACTGCTGTTCGGCGGACGGGATCACGGAGAATCCGGCGCCCTTGAGTTGCTGGACCTGCCCGCCCTCCTGGTCCGCGGCGACGAAGAGTGCCGGGCCGCTGGCATACGAAGCGACCTGGGAGGCAACCGATTTGACGGTTGCGGCACCGGACCAGCCGCCGAGGAAAATCACCCCACCCGCGCCATAGGTCGCGACCGCAGTCTTGACGCCGGGTGCGCCCGACGCGGGTTCCAGACCGACCATGAGCAACTGGCCGACCCGCGCGCGATTGCTCATCCCGGCGGCGAGTTTGGCTATGCACGCCGCCCTGGCGTCGACGGTCGCCGACGGCGGGGTGGAGGTGCTCGGCGTATCCGTGGCGGCTGTCGTCGCCGACGCGCTCGGCGTCGCGCCGGTGCGCGCCTCCTGGGCGGGCGAGGTGCAGGCCGCGAGCGCCACGGCGGCCGCGACGATGACCGTATGCCGTGCCCTCACGCCCGCACCTCGGTCACCGGCATCGAGGAATCCGCCGGGAGGGAGAGTTGGGAAGGTTCGCGCCCGCGCATCACGAACTGCGCGCCGAGTGCGGCCACCATTGCGCCGTTGTCGGTGCACAGCCCGGGACGCGGCACCCGCAACCGGATGCCCGCGGCATCCGCGCGCTCCTGGGCCAGGGCGCGCAGGCGGGAGTTCGCCGCCACGCCGCCGCCGATCTGCATGTCCTGGACGCCGTGCTCGACGCAGGCGCGAATCGCCTTGCGGGTCAGGACATCGACGACGGCTTCCTGGAAGGACGCCGCGACCTCGGCGACGGGGACGGTGCGTCCGGCGCGGCGTTCGGTCTCGACCCAGCGGGCGACCGCGGTCTTGAGGCCGGAGAAGGAGAAGTCGAAGCGGTGCCTTTCGAGATCGCGCCCGGTCGTCAGACCGCGGGGGAAGTCGATGGTGATCTCACCATCGCGGGCGGCCCGATCGATGTGTGGTCCGCCGGGGAAGGGCAGGCCGAGCACGCGGGCGACCTTGTCGAAGGCCTCGCCCGCGGCATCGTCGATTGTCGCCCCGAGCGGTTGCACATCGCCGGTGACGTCGGGGACCAACAACAACGAGGAGTGCCCACCCGACACGAGCATCGCGAGCACCGGCTCCGGCAGCGGCCCGTGCTCGACGATGTCGACGGCAACATGCGCGGCGAGGTGGTTGACGCCATAGATCGGCTTGCCGAGCGCCAGGGCGAGAGCCTTGGCGGAGGCCACCCCGACCATCAGGGCGCCGGCAAGGCCCGGGCCCGCGGTGACGGCGATCGCGTCGAGGTCGTCGAGGCGGACACCCGCGCCCGCACAGGCCCGCTCGATGGTCGGCACCATCGCTTCGAGGTGGGCCCGGCTGGCAACCTCGGGGACGACTCCACCGAATCGGGCGTGCTCATCGACACTGCTCGCGATGGCGTCGACGAGGAGAGTCTCACCCCGGACGATGCCGACGCCGGTCTCGTCGCAGGAGGTCTCGATGCCGAGCACCAGTGGTTCGTCGCTCATCGGTCCTCCTTGTCCGTGGTCACCGAATCACTTTGGGGGAAAAGGAGTTTGCGCATCACCAAGGCATCGACGTCGCCGGGCTGGTAGTAGCGCCGACGGGTCTGGATCGTCTCGAAGCCGGCGCCGCGATAGAGCCCGATGGCGGCGATGTTGTCGGCTCGGACCTCCAGGAGGACAGCGTCGGCGCCCTCGCGGACGGCCCGGCCGATCAACTCCCCCAACAGGATGCGCCCGATGCCCCGGCCACCGACCCTGGGCGAGACGCCGATGGTCATGACGTCCGCGGTGTCACCACCGTGATCGATCCCCGCATAGCCGACCACCGAATCAGCCACGCGCGCAACGACATACTCCCGCCGAGGGCGTGCGGCGAGTTCGGCCCACCAGGTCGCGAGCGACCACCCGTCAGCCGGGAAGAGCAGGCGTTCGAGTGCGTCGACGTCGTCGAGGTCGGTCCAGGACATCGGCCGCACGTCCACAGCGGCCTCGGCGATCACGACGTGCCGCCATCGGCGAGTGCGGACTTCGGAGTGCCCGGCTCGTGCGCGTCGGGGCGGCGCAGATAGAGCGGAGTGGGCGGGATCGGGTCGCCCGCCAGCAGGTGACGGATCGCCACCGCACCCAGGGTCGCCGCCGAGACGTCAAGCGGGAGAGCGGCATTCGGGAGCAGCTCGGGGTAGAGAACTGCGCCTCGCCCGATGGCCGGCAGCGCGCGGACCTCGGCTGGCAGTTCCGCGGGCCGGCCGACGGACGGCTCGCTGCGACGGACGGCGAAGCCGGCGGACACGGCATACCGGGCCCAGTAGACCTCCGTGCGCCGCGCGTCCGTGGCAACGACGACATCGGCGGGCTCGGGGTGGGCATCGGCATACGCCTGGGCGAGCGCATCGAGCGAGCAGACGCCGTGCACGGGGATGCCCAGGGCATAGCCCACGGTCACCGCGGTCACGATGCCCACGCGCAGGCCAGTGAACGGCCCGGGGCCGATGCCGACGGCGATGTGCGTCAGGTCGCGCGCCTCGATCCGACTGCGCTGCAGGACATCGGCGACGGCGGGCGCCAAGGCTTCGGTATGCCGGCGTGCGTCGATCACGGCCACTTCGGCGAGGGTCGTGCTCTGGTCGCACACGGCGGCGGTGATCGCGGACGTCGCGGTGTCGATGGCAAGGAGGCGCACGATCACCCGCCGATCTCATCGCCGGCGCAGTCCGCGACCAGCGCCGTGAGCGCCTGCCGCAGGGCTGGCGACGTCCAGCGGTCCCCGACGCTCCTCAGCCTCAGGGTGCGGACCTCGGTGTCCGGGTCGGCGCTCAGGTGGAGCGCGAGGTGGCTGTCGGCGAGGTCCTCGGCCAGGCCCTCCCCCCACTCCACGACCGTCACGCAATCGGCGATGTCGGCGTCGAGGTCGAGATCGTCGAGTTCCACGGTGGAGCCGAGGCGATAGGCATCGACGTGGACGAGCGCGGGTCCCTCGCCGAGTGCCGGGTGGAGACGCGCGATGACGAAGGTCGGTGAGGTCACCGCGCCCCGGACGTTCAGGCCCGCGCCGATGCCCTGAGTGAGGGTGGTCTTGCCGGCCCCGAGATCGCCGGTGAGGATGATCAGGTCGCCAGCGCGCAGGAGCACCGCGAGGGCCCGGCCGAGGCCGGTGACGTCCTCGGGGCGGGGCAGGGTGACGGTGCCGGTGGTCATCGCGCCGCTGCCCTGGCCCGGGACGCACGGGGGGTCCTGCTGCCGCGAGCCTTGGCCACCGCACGGCGCCGAGCGATATCGGTGACCTTGCGTTTGCGTTGACCCGTGACGGCCGGATGGTCGACCAGCGCCCGATCGATCAGCGCGAGCAGGTTGGCGTTGACGAGTGCCGGGTGCTCGAGCATGACCAGGTGACCGGCATCGGTGATGACGACGTGCTCGCATCCCGGGAGCGCGTCGACGATCGCCTGACTGTGCTCGGGCGGGGTGAGCCGGTCCTCCTCCCCATTGATCACCAGGGTGTCGATGCCGGCGAAGGCGGCCAGGGCGGCCTGCTTGTCGTGGCTCTCCAGCGTCGGCAGGAAGGCGGCAACGACGGTGAGGTCGGTGCCGAGCAGCATGTCCGCGGCATACCGGACAGTCTCCTGCGAGACCGGCGAGCCGAAGGAGAAGCGATCGACAAGCGCCGACTCGAGGTCTCGGCCGAGGATCCGGGCACGCCGCCAAACTCCCTGCCGGGCAGCAATATTCGCGAGCACACCGGGACCGTTGCGAAGGACGGCAGCACCGAGATGCCGGCCGAAACCGGTGGTGATCAGCCCGTCGCCGCCGGCCGTCGTGGCCAGGAAAGCCGCCGCGATCACGCGCTCGTGGATCACCATCGGGTGCTGATCGGCCAGCGCCATCACGGTCATCCCGCCCATCGAATGTCCCACGAGCATGAGCGGGGAGGTCGGGGTGGTGGCGGCGATGACGGCGTGCAGGTCTCGGCCGAGTTGATCGATGGTGTCGTTCGCGATGTCCCCGTGGGCGGACTGTCCGTGCCCGCGCTGGTCGTAACACACCACGCGGTAGCCGGCCTCGACCAGGGCACGGCGTTGGTGGATCCAGCAGCCCAGGGCCAGACAGTAGCCGTGGGCGAAGACCACCGTCGGCCCGGTCTCGCTGCCCACCGGCTCGTCGACCTCGACGTGCAGGCTCAGCCCGTCATCCGTAGTCACGGCGAGGATCGCGTCGGGGATCCAGTCAAAGGGGTGCGCGGCGCCGACCTCGGCGCCGTCGATCCCGTCGAGGCGCTGGCGCTGCAACGTGGCGCGGCGAGCCATCGCCCCGCCCGCGCTGACCGCCCCGGCCGCAACAGCGAGCCCTAGGCCCGCGGCTGTCAGGCCGCGGCTTCGGCTCATCGGCCCTCTCCGACATAGACACGAGGCAGCCGCGAGCTGACACGGGTGACGATCTCGTAGCTGATCGTGCCGGTGGCCGTGGCCCAATCCTGCGCCGTGGGCTCGCCGTCCTCGCCACGGCCGAAGAGCACGACCGGGTCGCCCGGTGCCACGTCGGCGTCGGGACCGAGGTCGAGAACGACCTGGTCCATGCAGACGCGGCCGGCGATCGTCTGCCGCACACCGCGGTGCAGCATCGGTCCGGCATTGGAGGCGTTGCGCGGCAGGCCGTCGGCATAGCCGAGCGGGACCAGCGCGAGCCGGGTCGCCCGGTCGGTGACGTAGGTATGGCCGTAGCTGACGCCCTGGCCGGCGGGCACGTCCTTGACGAGCGCGACATGCGAGATCAGGCGCATCGCCTCCCGCAGCCCGTAGTCGGCGGGCGTGCCGAGGTCGGGGATCGGCGAGAGCCCGTAGACCGCCAGACCGGGGCGGACCATGTCATAGGCGGCCGACGGATTGGTCAGTGTGGCAGCGGAATTCGCCAGGTGACGCACCTGCGGACGGATGCCGGTGCGCTCGAGTTCGGCGACGGCGGCTTCGAAGGTCTGCTGCTGGGAGCGGACGGTCGGGTGGTCGGGAGCATCGGCATACGCGAAGTGGGAGAAGACGCCGACGACCGCCACGGCGCCCTCGGCCGCGGCGCGGGCGGTGGCGGCGACAAGGGCGGTCCAGTCGCTGCCATACGCCCCATTGCGCGCGAGCCCGGTGTCGACCTTGAGGTGGATGCGCGCGGTCTTGCCCTGCCGGGTGGTGGCCCGGAGCAGCTCGTCGAGCGCGGCGACCGAGGAGATGCCGAGGTCGATGTCGGCCAGCACGGCCGAGCCGAGGTCGGCGCCGGGGACATAGAGCCACGTGAGCATCGGGGCGGTGGCGCCCGCGGCGCGGACGGCGACAGCCTCGGAGAGCTGCGCAACGCCGAGCCAGTCCGCCCCGCCGGCGAGGGCGGCCCGCGCGGACGGGACGGCACCGTGCCCGTAGCCGTCGGCCTTGACCACGGCCATCAGGGCCGCGTCGCCGGCACGCTCCTTCAAGGAGGCGACATTGGCCCGGATGGCACCGAGGTCGATCTCGGCGTAGCCGGACGCACCCGGCAGCGGGTCGGGTGCGGATTCGGGGTCTGAGGAGAGAGCCATAAGGCGACCCAGTCTAGTTTCCCGGGGCACTCCCAAGGACGAGTCCGGGCGCGGTGCGGGGCAGAATGGCCGGTGGACGCGACCACTCGGGAGTTCGTCAAGGGCCTGCTGGGGGCGGCGGTGGCCAATGCGCGGTCGTCGACGGGCGGTGATATCTCCGACACCGTGCTGGCGACGCTCGCCGACGGCCGCCCTGTGGTGGTCAAAAGCGTGCCCGGAGCGGGGTCAGCCGCTCGCGCCGGGGTGGCGCGAGCGCCTGCCGATTCACCAACTCTTCCCGCTGCTCGTGCACACCGTGATGTTCGGCGGCTCCTATGGCCGGCCGGCCGCGGCGGGGGTCGCTGGGCTCGCGTGAGCGTCAGTCGTGGCGGACGAGGTCCGTGGCGCGCAGGTTGCGCTCGACGGCCAGGGTCATCCGGACGGCCATGGCACGGGCGGTCGCGGCCTTGGTGGAGCGACCGGTGACGGCGACGATCATGTCGCCGACGCGGACGGCGCCGGTCACGGCGTACTTCGTGCCGACCTTGCCGGAGGTGGAGAGCCAGTAGCGCTGCGGGTTCTTGCCCGTCCAGGTCAGCCGGGTCTGCGGGTTATACCAGTTGCACTTGAGCTTGTCGGCAACGAAGCGGTTGAAGGCCTGTTTGCCATCGGACCAGCCCGAGATGTTGATGTCGGCGTCGTTCTTGTAGAGCGACTCGGCGTCGGTGGTGTAGTCCTCGACGAACATCCAGGTGCGGCCCGCGATGGTCTCCATGCCGGTCCGACCGGGCTCCTGGCACCAATGCTCGCCGGTGGGCGCGATCCACGGGTAGTTGCCGAAGTCGGCGAAGAGCGTGACATTCCCGGCCAGCTGCTTGCCCTTCGGCGCGATATCCGGGATGTCCCAGGCAGGTTCGGGCCAATCCGAGGCAGACGCCGATGTCGGCGCGGAGGTCGACGTACGACCGGCGGTCGTCGGGGCGGCGATACCTGGACTGGCGGCGAGCCCGGTCACCGCGCCGGCGGCCAGAGCGGCGATGACAACACGACGGGCAAATGGGTTGTGCGACATGACGTTCCCCTTGCGTTGGTGGGCGGGTTGCGACGGTGCAGCCCTCATCACTCCAGACGCATCGACCCCGGCAGTGGTTGTGCCGGGATCGAAATCTTCTTGATGCGATCTGCGTGTGACCCACCGCCGAAGGGCTGCGGCCCCGGTCGTCGCGAGGCTCAGTGTCGTTGGGTGCCGGAGGCCATCGCCTCGAGCCGGGCGATGCGCTCGGCCATCGGGGGGTGCGTGGCGAAGAAGCGGGAGACGTCCTGCGCCCGGAAGGGGTTCGCGATCATCATGTGCGAGTTGTTGACCAACTGCGGGGTCGGCGCCAGCGGGGCGCGGCGCGTGCCGGTCTCGAGCTTTTGCAGGGCGGACGCGAGCGCGAGGGGGTCACCGGTCAGCTTCGCGCCGTCCTCGTCCGCGTCATACTCGCGGGTGCGGCTGATCGCCATCTGGATCACCATCGCGGCGAAGGGCGCGAGCAGCGACATCCCGATCAGCGCGAGCGGGTTGGGGCGGTCCTCGTCATTGCCGCCGCCGAAAAAGAGCGCCATCTGCGCGACCGAGGTGATCACGCCGGCGAGGGCGCCCGCGATCGAACCGGTGAGGATGTCGCGGTTGTAGACGTGCATCAACTCGTGGCCGAGGACACCACGCAACTCGCGCTCGTCGAGCAAGCCGAGGATGCCTTCGGTGCAGCAGACGGCGGCGTGGTTGGGGTTGCGCCCGGTGGCGAAGGCGTTGGGCGCCTGGGTGGGGCTGACATACAGCGCGGGCATGGGTTTGCCTGCGGCCGTGGAGAGTTCGCGCACGATGCGATACATCGCGGGCGCCTGGGCCTCGCTCACCGGGTAGGCGCGCATGGCGCGGATGGCGAGCTTGTCGGAGTTCCAGTAGGAGTAGAAGGTGGTCGCCAGGCCGATGAGGGCGAAGATGTAGATGTACCTGCCGTCGCCGATGATCGAGCCCAAGCCGAGAAGCAGGACCCAGATGAGGCCGAAGAGCCCGGCGGTCTTCAGCCCGTTGAAGTGGTTGTGCATGCCCCGTCCAACGCCGTTTCGGTCACTTTTCGTTCCCGAAACGTACCGCCTTCCGCACAGGAGCGGAGCGTGACGAGGCCGCGGTGGACGATTGCCCGCACGGCGGCCGGATTGCACCCGAGGGCCTCGGCGATCGCCGAGTCCAGCTGATCGGCGACATAGCGCAGCACGAGCACGATGCGCTGGCGTTCGGGCAACTGCGCAAGGGCCCGCACGAGCAGGTCGCGATTGACGACCTGCTCGTGCCCGGGCCCGCCGACAGTGATCCGGTCGCTGGTGACCAGGTCGTGCGAGACGACATCCCGCGAGCCGCGCTTGCGCTTGCCCGACAGGAAGTGGTTGACCATGATCCGGCGGACATAAGCATCGACATTGTCGGCCCGCTGGACACTCGGCCATTTGGCGATCAGGCGCTCCATCGTGTCCTGGACGAGGTCCTCGGCATCGGCTCGTTGCCCGGTCAGCGCGGTGGCAATGCCATCAGCCGCGGGAGCGTCCCGTCGATATACGCCGTGGCCTCGGGCAGCCAGGCGGGTTGGCGACGCCCGATCACTTCGGCATCTCGTTGGACCCCGGCCAACGGAGTGCGCTCCTCAACCGGGGCGTTGGTGGGATTGTTGCAACCGAGCGGGCCGAGGGCAGGCGGGGTGCCGGCGCCGGTCAGGGGTACGCCGGCATATGTCGCTCCCCAGGGCAACTGCGCCTGTGCCGTAAAGACGTCGCCGAAGCTGTCGCTCCCTTCCCGTGCCGACTGCGCTGCCGCTGGCTGGGCACCGATCGCGGACGCCGCGTTGGGGGCCTGGTCGCTCGCGCCGAGCACGGCGCCAGTCGCCGGCGGAAAGGCCAAGCCGGCCAGGCGCTGCGCGGCAGCCTCCGCCAGACCGGTCGCGATGGTCCGCGCCTGCGCGGCGGTGGAATCGACGGCGCTGCCGGTGACGATGACATCGCCGACCCGCACGGCAGCCAACGCAAGGTGCCGTATGTCGGTGGGATCGCTCAGCCTCGGCTGACTCCGCTCCTTGATCCAACCCGGCCCCGCCGAGGTCGTCCAGGCCTGCGCCGGGTCATCCCACCGGGCGCACCACAACCGGTTCGCCGCATAATCGTCGAAGGCCGCCGCGCCAGTGCCCGTCGTGAATCCCGCAGCGGCCAGCGTGGCACCGCCGGAGGCACCATGACGGAAATCCCCCGTGCGTCCGGCGACCGGGAGCCGTCGCTCCACGCCATCGGTGTCGCCCAGGAAGCACCCCCCGGTCATACCGTCGAGGTTCGCGTCCGAGCGGTCACCCTGCACATAGGTCTTTGCGCCGGCATTGACTCCGGCCGGCAGGTCGATCGTGGACGGGTCGGGGAGGTCATAGGCGAAAACACCCGTGGCGTTGATCGATCTCGACAAGTCCTTCGCTGCGCGCGTCGTCGTGGCCGTCGAGCTGGGAGCCGTCGCACCCTGGTTCGAGGCGGGCGCGGCCGTCGATGGCGCCTGGCGTGCGATCAGGTTGCCTGGCCCGACAACGAAAGCGACCCCCGCCACCGTCAGCACCGCGGCACCCGCAGCTCCAGCCCGGGCGGCGGTGGCCCGCCGACGCCGAGGCACTCCGCCGGAGATGGCCGCGTCCCGCACACGCGTCAGGCCCGACTCCTCCAACGCCGTCGGGGTGAAGGCGGAACGCAGGTCCTATGTGGTTTCCGAGTCCGTGGTCATGCCCGGCATCCTTTCTGCTTCGCGAACGCCCCTCGCGTCCAATCACCCCCTAGACGCGCCGACTCGGCTTCTTGTGACGGCCTACCCCACCCCATTGGGTGAGGCGGACGGTCAGCGCATCGCGAGGGTAAAGAGCAGGCCGGGGGCGACGCTGAGGACCGCCAGCAGAGATGTGCTCAGGGCGAGCGCGACCAGCAGGCCTGGGTCGAGGCGCACCCCGTCACGCTCGGCGCTCGACGTCTCACCGGAGAACCTGGGCTCGGTGTCCACCGCCGAAGCAGCGCGAGCAGAAGAGGCACCGACGCTCCCGGCCGGGCGCAGGGCGATCAGCAGCCAGCGCAGGTAGACGGCGATACCCAGCACCACATTCGCAATCGCGGCGGCGACAAGCCACCAGTGCTGCCCCCCGACCACCGGGCGTAGTGCCACGACCTTGGCCAGCACGCCGATGAAGCCCGGCGGCAGGCCGGCCAAGCACACCAGTGCGAGGCCCAGCACTCCTGCCAGCCACGGCCGGGAGCGGGCCAGGCCTGCGTAATCGGCCAGTCGCCGCCCCCCCGCACCCTCATTCGCCGGTGACAAGACCGCCACAACGGCGAAGAGGGCCAGGGTGGCCACGGCATACATCCCGAGGTAGCCGACCGCCGCACCGACGCCCTCGGCGCTCAGCGTTGCCACAGGCAGCACCAGCCAGCCGCCCTGCGCGATCGTCGACCAGGCCAGCAGACGCACCGGATCGTCGCAGCGCAGCGCCACGAGATTCCCCAGCGTCATCGACGCCACCGCAATGATCCCGAGCACCACGAGGATCGATCCTGAGCGCGTCGCATCCTCTCGAGCCAGGACGATCGCCGGCTGGAGCAGCACGACCAGACCCGACAGGGCGGCCACCTTGGAGGTGGTCGCTAGGAGCGCGGCGATCGGCTCATCGCACGTCACGAAGGCCCCCGGCGTCCACGCGTGGAAAGGCACCGCGGACAGCTTGAAACCCAACCCCGCGATCAGGAACAAGGTCGCTAACAGCTGCGCCCGATGCGTCGGCGTGTCCTGCCACGCCCACTCGACGCTCGTCGCCGAGAAGGTCGGATCGCCGGTGGCCAGAATCCACAGGCCCAGCCCGACCGCCAGCAGCGCAAAGGAGGTCAGCGACACCATCAGCAGCGACAGCGCGCCGCCGTCGGCGCCGGGCGCGCGGGACAAGGCAATGAGGGCGATGGCCGGGAGGGTCGCCAACTCGATCGCGATCAGCCACGTCGGCAGGTCCCGGGTGACAGGCACCAACGCCGCCCCGGCCGTGGCGGTCAGCACAAGCGCCACCGTCACCGCCGGCCCGCCGCGCTGACCCCGATCGACATGCACCGTCCCGGGCCCGAGCATCAACAACACCAGCAGGGAGGACGTCAGCGCGACAAGCTGCAGGGTCACCCCCCACGACGTAGCCTCGTAGAAGCAGCGCGCCGACGGCCCCGGCAGGCACAGGGTCCGCGTCGGCTCGGCGCCGCGGGACACGGCATACGGCAAGGCGCCGATGGCGCACCCGAGCGCCACCAACCCCACGGGCAGATGCACTCCCCGCGCCCGCGGCGCGAGCGCATCGAGCACCAACACCAGCAGCGCACCGCAGGCCGGCGCGAGCACCGGAGCCAGCACCCACCAGTCAAGCGTCACCAGGGTCGCGGTCATGGGGTCACCGCTCGGATCGCCAGGGCCGGAACGACGAGCGCCGGCCAGAGGCCCAGCACGATGGTGGCCGCCACGAGCGCGAGGCACACGCTGCGCTCCGCCCACGTCCAGTCGCCGGCCCGGTCCCGGGGCTCCTCATCGCCGGCCCACACGATCCGCGCGACGCGGAGGGCGTATGCCGCAGCGAGCGCCGCGCCCGTTGCCGCGGCGATCGCGCACACCCGCAACAGCGTCACCGGCGCGGTCGCCGGCACCCAGGCGAACCAACCCCCAGCCAGATCGCCCGGCGCGACGACGTTCGCCGGCAGGCCGGTCGCCCCGCGCCAGGACGCCACGATGGTGAGGAACTCGCCCCAGAAGGTCGCCAGGCCGGGCAGGCCCAAGCTCGCCGCCAGTCCGACGATGAGGGCGAACCCGAGTCCCGGCCAGACCTCCCGGACGGCCGGGCGCACGACCGCCAAGTCGGTGCTGCCCCACCGCTGCTTCAATCCACCGACGACGAAGAACAAGAGGGCCGCGACCACGCCGTGCGCCACATTCGTCAGCAACGCGGCCTGAACCCCCAGCGCGGTGTTGGTCCCCAAGGCCAGGGCGACAAAGCCCATGTGGGCGATCGACGAATAGGCGATCAGCCGTTTCAGGTCGCGCTCGACGAGGCAGACCAGGCCGCCCCAGATGGTGCCGGCCGCACCGACCACCGCGAGCGCCGGCGCCACCCGGGTAAAGCCATCGGGCGAGAGCGCGACCGGGAGGCGGATCAGGCCATAGGTGCCCATTTTCAGCAGCACAGCCGCGAGCAGGACCGACCCACCGGTCGGCGCGATGGTGTGGGCCGGCGGCAACCAGGTGTGCACGGGCAGCAGCGGCACCTTGACGCCGAGCCCGAGCACCAGCAGGATCGCCGCCGACAACTGCGCCGGAGGGGAGACGCCCACGGCGATGACCCCCGCCATGCTCGATGTGCCGGCCGCGAAGGTCAGCGTCAGGATCCCGGCGAGCATCGCGCTCGACCCCAGCGCCGTGTAGAGCAGGAACCGGCCGGCCGCGTCGGACCGAGCCGCCGGGCTGTGATCGTCACCGAATCGCCCGATGAGCAGCCACATCGGGATCAGCACGATCTCGAAGGCTACGAAGAAGACGATCAGGTCACGCGCCCAGAAGGTCGCGAGCGCGCCGAGTTCGACCAGCAGGACCAGGCCGTAATAGAGCGCCGGCGGTCCACCAGTCGGCAGATGACGGCGACCGTGAACGACCACCAGCACGGTGATCCCAGCCGCCAGCACCAGCAGCGGCGCGCTGATCGAGTCGGACCCGAGCGCCAGGTGCACGCCCAGTGCCTCGATCCACGGGCGGTCCACGCTGGCCGAGGTCGCGACCGCTGCACAAGTGGCCCCCAGGCTGCCGAGCGCCGCCACGAGCGCAACCCCGAAAGCCACGCCCGCCCCCACCCGGCGGCCCGCGACCACTAACCCACTCCCGGCCAGCGCCGGCAACAGCAAAGCGATGAGAATCAGGCCCATAACGCCACCCCGGCGACTGCTAGCAGCCCAAGCAACACCCACACCAGATTGGTCGCGACGCGCTCGCGGCGATGCGCGCGCCCGGCTAGCGCAGCGAGCACGGGCGTCCCCGAGCCGGCCCCCCGGACATACAGGTCGACGATCTCCCGGTCGACGAAGGCGACCGCTCGCGCCAGCGCGAGCACTGGCTTCGCCACCAGCGTGACGTATGCCGTGTCCGCTCCGAATCCCTTGTCCGCCATGGCCATCAGTCGCGTGGGCGGCTTGGCATCGTCGGGCCGCAGATACCAGCCGACGAGGACGCCAACGAGGATCAACCCGATCGAGAGCACCAGTAGCCACAAGTGCAGGGTCGCTCCCGGCAGGACACCGGTGACGAAGAGCAGGCTCGCCCCGATGGTTGCCGCGGCGAGCACGCCGAGGACCAGCTGCGCGAGCGCCGATGCCTCCCGCGGCGCCGCGGGGTGCGCATCGAGTCGCCGGGGAGCCGCCACGACCTCGTAGGCCCGCGTGGCATAGGCCGCGGTCATCGCCACCGTCGCGAGCAGAGCCGCGGACACGAGCGCCTGGCGCGCGCCCGGCCGCGAGCCGCCCTCGACCCACGCAGCGACGGCGATGACGTGCTCTTTGGAGAAGCCGCCCACGGTCAGGGGGACGCCGGCCAGCGAGAGCAGGCCCATTCCCCACGCCGCCTGCGCGAGTGGGCGCAGCGCACCGGTGCCCGTCAACGCGCGCGCCGCGGTCGAGCCCCCGAGCACGGCCAGCCAGCCGACGGTCAGGAAGAGCAGAGCCTTGAAGATCGCGTGGCTGACCAAGTGCCCGGTCGCCGCGCCGGTGGCGTCCTGCCCGTCGGGGCCCGCCGCGAGCGGGGCGAGCATGACCGCGATCTGGCTCACGGTCGACCAGGCGAGCAGCCGCTTGAGGTCACTCTGGAAGAAGGCGGTGAAGGCGGCATACGTCATGGTGGCGGCGACGACAACGGCGAGCAGCCACTGCGCCGCGGGTGCACGAATGAGGAGCGGCACGAGCTGGCTGAGCACCCACGTCCCGGCGGCGACCATGGTCGCTGCGTGGATGAGCGCGGACGCGGGCGTTGGGCCCTCCATCGCGTCGATGAGCCAGTCCTGGAAGGGCAACTGGGCGGCCTTGCCCATCACCCCGATGACGAGCGCGCACATCGCGAAGGTCAGCAGCCACCCGGCGTTCGCTCGGTCGATGACCGCGCCGATCTCACTGGTCCCAGTCGATGCGATGAGGGCGGCGATCCCGGTGACGAAGGCGATATCGGCGAAGCGGGTGACCAGGAATGCCTTGTAGGCCGCCCGCCGCGCGCTCGCCTTGCGGCTCCAGTGCCCGATCAGCAGATAGGAGCACCACCCCATGACCTCCCACCCGATCAGGGTCAGGATCAGGTCGCGCGAGATGACCAGCAGCAGCATCGCGCCCGCGAACAGCCCGACGGTCGCAGCGAAGACGGGGTAGCGATCGTCGTCCTCGAGATACCAGGCAGCGAAGACCTGCACCGCGAGCACCACCGCGAGGACGGTCAGCGCCACGACGGCCGCGATCCCCCGGCCGATGACCAGCGCCGGCAGATTCAGGGCGCCGGACGGGCCCACGTGCCCGAGCGTGCCGCCGCTCTTGACGAAGACGGGGAGCGCGTATGCCCCGCCCGCTCCCGACAGCGCGACCAGCCCGAGCACCAGCGCGCCGACCGACGCCGCGCAGGCGGTCACGGCCGCGAGGCCGCGACCCACCCAGCCGGCCGCGAGCGTCAGCGGGGCACCGGCGACCAAGGTCGCGAGCGCCAGGGCGTAGAGCTGCGCGCTGGTCATGGCGCCGGCCTTGTCGGCGCGCCGGCAGAAGCGGCGTCCAATGACGGACCGGCCGGCACGGCACCAGGCGACGCGCCCGGCGCGGCCCGCGTTGCCTCGGTCGCCGGCTGGCCCTCGCTGCCGAGGGCATCGGTGACGTCGATCCGTCCGCGGGCGCGGAAGACGGCGAGGATGACCGCCAACGCAACGACCACCTCGGCCGCCGCGATGGTGATGACGAAGAGCGTCAACACATTGCCGGCCGCCCAGGTGTCGCGGCCGGATGCCCCGGCGGTGATGAGCAGCAGCCCGGCGCCGCCGAGCATCAACTCGATCCCGATCAGGACGAGCACGGCGTTGCGTCGGGCGAGCACGCCGTAGCTGCCGATGCCGATGAGGGCGGCGGCAACGGCATACGGCAGGGCGAGGTGGATCATCGGCGCGCCCTCCGGCCGACGGCGGCGACGGCGAACGCGGCGATCAGCGCGACCAGCAACAGCAGCGAGAGGGCCTCGAAGGGCCAGACCCAGGTCGCGAAGAGCTGCCCGGAGATCGCGGCGGTGTCGACGGGCGTGCGCTCGACGGCGTCATCCCCGGCGAGCGGGACGAGGACGGCGAGCAGCAAAGCGGTGACGCCGCCGGCGATCACGGCCGCGAGCACCCGGTGCAGCATCGAGGTCGCGTGGTCGGGGCTCGGGCCGATCGGGGCGCGGGTGAGCATGAGCGCGAAGATCACCAGCACGACGACCGCGCCGACATAGACGAGGATCTGCACGAGCGCGACGAGTTCGGCACCGAGGACGAGGTAGCAGCCTGCGAGGCCGCCGAGGGCCAGCACCAGCCACAGGGCCGCGTGGACAAGGTGCCGGGTGGTCACCGCCAGCAGGCCGGCGGCGATCGTCACCGCCCCGACCGCCGTGAAGGCGATGTCGAGACTGGTCACGCGCCACTCCTTGCGCGCACCGGACGCACCGGTCCGCGTTGGCTCGCGACCTCGGCGGGTTCGGCGGCCGCTGGGTCGAGCGCCGGGGGCGGCGGGACGGTCTCGACCCACGCGCCGAGCCGCTCTTTCTCGTGCAATAGGTCGCGGATGTCGAGCTCGGAGTATTCGAACTGCGGGCTCCAGAAGAGCGCATCGAAGGGGCAGACCTCCACGCAGATCCCGCAGTACATGCACAGCGAATAGTCGATGGCGAAGCGGTCGAGGACATTGCGCTGGCGCTCCCGCCCCCCGGGCGTGGCCGCCGGCACGGTCTCCTTGTGCGCGTCGATATAGATGCACCAGTCGGGGCATTCCCGTGCGCAGAGCATGCACGAGGTGCAGTTCTCGGCGAGCAGCGCGATCACCCCCCGGCTGCGCGGCGGCAACTCCGGCCGCACGTCGGGGTATTCGGCCGTGTGCGTATGCCGTGTCAGGGTGCGCGCGGTCGTCGCCAACCCCTTCACCAGCCCGGGCACGACGCCCTTCCGCTCGCTCACGGGCTCCAACCTAGCCCGGTCGGGACCGTCGAGCCGGAGCAGACCCGCCCGTGGCGCGCGGCTATTGGAGGTAGACCACGCCGACGGCGGTCAGGGCCAGTTGCAGGAGGGCCAGCGGGATCAGGCCGAGCCAGGCGAAGCGCTGCAATTGGTCCTCGCGCAGGCGCGGCCAGGAGACGCGCAACCAGATCATCACGATCGCGATGGCGAAGCCCTTGAGCAGGGTCCACAGCCAGCCGAGGGTGTCATCCAGCGGACCGCGCCACCCCCCCAGATAGAAGGTGGCGAAGAGCAGCGACATCACCACGATGCCCGCATATTCGCTGAGCAGGAAGAGCGCGAAGCGCAGGCCGGTGTATTCGGTGTAGGGGCCGAAGACGATCTCGCTGTCCGCGATGGGCATGTCGAAGGGGGGACGTTGCAACTCCGCGACCGCCGCTGCGAGGAAGACGAGTGCGCCCGGGAGTTGCCACAACAGCCAGATCGGCGTCCACGCCTCGACGATCCCGCCGAGCGACAAGGTGCCCGCCGCGAGCGCCACCGATGCCACGGCCAGGACCATCGGGAGTTCATAGGAGAGCAGCTGGGCGGCGGAGCGCATCGCCCCGATCAACGCGTACTTGTTGGCGCTCGCCCAGCCGGCCATCAACGTCCCGAGCACGCCGATCGACGTCGCAGCCATCACGTAGATCACGCCCGCGGGCACCTCGGCGATCGCGAAGCCGGGGTGGATCGGGATCGCCGCGAGGGCCAGCAGGTAGGGGACGAGGGCGACGCCGGGGGCGAGCTTGAAGACCCGTTTGTCGGCGGCCGCTGGAACGATGTCTTCTTTCTGGACGAACTTCACGCCGTCCGCGACTAACTGCGCCCACCCGTGATAGGCGCCCGCATACATCGGCCCGAGCCGGCCCTGCATGTGCGCCATCACCTTGTGCTCGGTCTGGCCGACGAGCAGCGGCAGCAGCAAGAGCGCGGCCAGGGCGGCGGCCGCGCGGAGCACGATCTCCAGCACGCTCACCGCGGGCCCCACTCCGGATCGGGCACGCCGGGCGGCTGCATCTTGCGTCGGCCGGGCCCGCCGCCATGCGGCTGCCCGGGCTCCTTGGCGCCCGGCCAGTCCTTGCTGACCCGCGCGGCGAGCACGAAATCCTTGCGCAGCGGCGTGCCCTCGAAGCCGTCCGGCAACAGCAGGGGACGCAGCCCCAGTCCGCTGCCGTCGTCGAAGCCGGTGACGTCGATGCCGAACATCTCGTGCGTTTCACGCTCATGCCACGCGCAGCCGGCGAAGACAGCGGTCAGGCTCGGCAACGGCCTACCTGCGGGGAGGCGCGTGGTCAGCAACAGCCCACGCAGGGCGCCCGGACGCCGAATGTCGAAGAGATGGCAGACGATGTCGAAGCCCGCCGGCTCCGCGTCAGTCTGATCGACCGCGGTCAGCCAGTCGAAGTAGGCATACCCCTCGGCCCGCGCCGCCGTCGCAGCGGCCACCCACTCCTCGGGGTCCACCACGCGCCGTTCGTCCGCCACGCCGGTCAGCCTAGCGAGGGGCTCCGCCTCACGACGGGACCCCGCGAAGCACCGCAGCGCGTCTGGGTCGTGCGCGCTGCCCCGACGACGCGTGCGGAGGTGTTACAACGCCACGGCGACGGCCGGAGGCAGCGAGTCCAGCCCGGCCTGGGCGACCGCGGTCGCGGCATACCCGTCCCACGCGCCCGCCCCGGTCGGTATGCCGTTCGCCATCGTGTCCACCCGGGCCGGCGCCTCCCGGTCGTATGCCGTGGCGAACCGCCCCCGGTAGTCCTCGCTGAGCAGCCCGCAATAGCCCCCGGTGCGCCCGACGGAGGTTGTCATCAGCCCGGTCCCGGGCCGGCCCGCGATCGCGGTGCCGCGCTCGCAGACCACCTCGCACCGGACCTCGTAGCCGACCTGGGAGTTGATGAAGTCCTCATTGGTCACCACGCCCCCGCCGACCATGGTCAGCACGGCGATCTGCGGGTCGATCAGCCCGGGCGGCGCATACGCGCGGGCATGCGGCGCGATCACGTGGATCGTCGCGACTTCCACGCCGCTCGCGTCACGGCCGCCACGTTAGCCGATACCGCGCGTACCGCGCATTGCGTGACCATGCACCTGGTGCCGGGTTCTTTCGACAGGCTGGATTGCCGAGCCCCCGGTGATCTCGACATGCCGGATTTGTGCTCTCGACGGGTGCCCAGCCCGCGGCGAGCGGTCCGCGGTCCGCGGCCAAGCTGCATACCATCGGTGCATGGCAAGCACGAAGACCCCACTCGATCGCGTCGTGATCCGATTCGCGGGCGACTCCGGCGACGGTATGCAGTTGACCGGCGACCGCTTCACCGCCGAGACCGCGGCGCTAGGGAACGACCTGTCCACGCTGCCGAACTTCCCCGCTGAGATCCGCGCTCCGCAGGGCACGCTCCCAGGCGTCTCGAGCTTCCAAGTGCACTTTGCCGACCATGACGTGCTCACCCCCGGCGATGCGCCCGATGTCCTTGTCGCGATGAACCCCGCCGCGCTTAAGGCCAATCTGCGCGATCTGCCGCGCGGCGCAACCATCATCGCCGACGCCGACGAGTTCTCCACGCGCAATCTGGCCAAGGTCGGCTATGCCACCAACCCCTTGGAGGACGGCTCGCTGGAGTCCTGGCACCTGCACAAGGTCCCGCTGACCAGCATCACCGTCGAGGCCCTCACCAGCTTCAGCGCCCTGACCCGCAAGGAGAAGGAGCGCGCGAAGAATATGTTCGCGCTCGGCCTGCTGTCCTGGATGTACTCGCGCCCCACATCCGGCACCCGCGCCTTCTTGACCAGCAAGTTCGGAGCCAAGCCCGACCTGCTCGCGGCCAATCTCGCCGCCCTCGACGCCGGCTGGAATTACGGTGAGACCACCGAGGATTTCGTCTCCTCTTATGAAGTCGCACCGGCCCCGATGGCCGCCGGCACCTACCGCAATGTCACCGGAAACACCGCGCTCGCCTACGGCCTGGTCGCCGCCGCCCATCGCGCCGGCCTGCAGATCGTCCTCGGGTCCTACCCGATCACCCCGGCCTCGGACATCTTGCACACCCTCGCCGGGCTCAAGCGCTATGGCGTGCTCACCCTCCAGGCCGAGGACGAGATCGCCGGCATCGGCATCGCCCTCGGTGCGAGTTTCGGAGGCAAGCTCGGCGTCACTTCCACCTCCGGACCGGGTCTGGCCTTGAAGTCCGAGACGATCGGTCTTGCGGTCTCGCTCGAACTGCCGCTCGTCGTCATCGACGTCCAGCGCGGCGGACCGTCGACCGGCCTGCCCACCAAGACCGAGCAGGCCGACCTGCTGCAGGCGATGTACGGCCGCAATGGCGAGGCGCCCGTCGCGGTCATCGCCCCCGCCTCCCCCGCCGACTGTTTCGACGTCGCCGTGGAGGCCGTGCGGATCGCGACGACCTACCGCACCCCGGTGATCATGCTCTCGGACGGTTATCTGGCCAACGGCAGTGAGCCCTGGCGGTTGCCGGAGATGGCCGACCTGCCCGACCTGCACGTCAAGTTCGCGGACGCACCGAATGCCACCGACGCCAAGGGCGTGCCGACCTTTCACCCGTTTGTCCGCGATCCCGACACCCTCGCTCGGCCCTGGGCCCCGCCCGGAGTTGCGGGCCTGGAGCACCGCATCGGCGGCATCGAGAAGGCCGACATCACCGGCGACATCTCCTACGACCCCGACAACCACGAGCGGATGACGCGGCTGCGGCAGAACAAGATCGACGGGATCGCGGTCCCGGACCTGGTGGTCGACGACCCCAGTGGCGAGGCCGAGATCCTCGTCCTGGGATGGGGCTCGACCTATGGCCCGATCGCCGCCGCCGCCCGGTCCGCGCGTCGCTCCGGCCTGAACGTCGCCACGGCACACCTGCGCCACCTCAACCCGATGCCCGGCAATATCGGTGACATCGTGCGTGCCTACCGCACCGTGCTGATCCCGGAGATGAACTCCGGACAGCTGGCCATGCTCATCCGGGCCCGCTATCTCGTTGACGCACAGTCGTATTCGCGGGTGCGCGGCCTGCCCTTCACCACGACGGAGCTGGTCGACGCCATCACGGCGGCAACGCGGCCGGCCTGACCCTGCGGCAGACGTGACAGGTCGGTGACAGACCGGCCGACGACGGTGGTGCCTCCACCGAAAAGAGGTACCACTGATGTTCCGTTCGCCTTCCCTGACCATCTCACCCCTGCGGGTCCGCCCGGTCCGCGACGACGACAGCGATCGCGTGGCGGCCGTCTACGACGCCTTGTCGCCACGGTCGCGGGAGTTGCGTTTCCACTCGCCCTTGCCCAGGATTCCGAGCTCGTATGTCGCGCAGCTCGCCCGCGTCGATCCCGGCCGGCGCGACGGGATGCTCGTCTTTGCCGGCGGCCGCCCTGTCGGTCACGGCCAGTGGGTCAGGGATCCGGCGGATCCAACGCGCGCCGAGCTCGCGCTCGCCGTTGCCGACGAGTGGCACGGGCGCGGCGCGGGGCTGGCGTTGGTCGCCCACTTGGCGCGCACGGCGCGGGTAGGCGGCGTCACCCACTTCACGGCCTACGTCATGGGTGAGAACCGGCTCGTGCGCGCCTTGCTGGCTCGATTCGGGGCGCGGGCGGTAAACCGGGAGGAGTTCGAGATCCCCATCGCCCGCCTCGCCGCCGCGGTCGTCGAGTTGGCCGTCCTCGTCGCGGACGAGGACGGGAATCCGCGAGGCGCTGTCGCCTGAGGGTGACTCATGCTTTCATGGACGCGATGGACTACCGGGTGCTCGGCCAGGTTCAGGTGGCAGGCGACGGCGCCCCCCTGCGCGGTCGCCGGCCGCGCGATGTCCTTGCGTTCCTGCTCGCGCGGCGCTCCCGCCCGCTCGCGCCAGACGTCATCCTCGACGCGGTCTGGGACAACGAGGCGTACACGCTCGATGTGTCGGTCGTCCATACCGTGATCGCCCGCCTGCGCCGCGTGCTCGGGGCCGACGCAATTCGACGGCACGACAACGGCTATCAACTCGACCCGCAGGCGCACGTCGACGCGGACGAGTTCACCCGCCTGTTGAGCGCGGCGCGGACCCTGGTCCCGGATCGGCAGGGCGAGATCGTCGCCCTGCTGCGGCGCGCCCTGTCGCTCTGGACGGGCCCGGAAGCCTATAGCGGAGTGAGCGATTCGCTGGTTGCGACCGAGCGGCCCCGGCTGCACGAGTTGCGCGACTCCGCGATCGAGCAGCTCGCCGAGCGCCTCCTGCTCGGTGGGTCCCCCGATGACCTCGCCGACGTGGTGGATCTGACTGCGCAGTTGTGCCGGCGCGAACCCCTGCGCGAGCACGCCCACGAGATCCTGATGGCCGGCCTCTATCGGACCGGCCGGCAAGCGGACGCCTTAGCTGCCTACGAGAAGTTGCGGCGCGGCCTGCGCACGGAGTTGGGGATCGACCCGCAACCCGCGACCGCCCAGCTGTATGCCCGCATTCTTGCCCAGGAGGACATTGCGCCCGCTGCTCGAGTGCGCCCAATTGCTGCGGGCAGTGCCCGGGTCAGCCACCCCGCCCGCCCGCGCACCGAGTTCGTCGGGCGCGCCGTCGAACTGGCCCGGCTGCGCGAGCTGTATGACGGCGCGCGGCCGCTGATCTCGGTCATCGGTCCCGGCGGCGTCGGCAAGAGCCGGCTGCTCGCCGAGTTCGCCACCGATCTGCCTGCCGAGAGCACCGTCTATGTCGAGTTGCCCTGCGTCGGTGCCACGACGCCGGCGGAGATCGCCGAGGCGATCGCGCGGGCCCGAGGCTTGACGTTGGCGGCCGGCGATCCGGTTCCCGCCCTGGCTGCAGCGCTGCGCAGCTCGAGCGTCACGCTGCTGATCGACGAGGCGGAGTGGGCCGTCGAGGCCATCGCAAGCGTTGTCGATCAGGTGACCGCGCAGGCGCCGCGCGTGCGGGTCGTCCTCACCTCACGGGTGCCACTCGGACTAACGGGCGAGAGCCGGGTGGGGGTAGCCCCGCTGGCGACTCCGAGCGTCGGCATGGGCGCCGCGGACGTCGAGGCGTCGGATGCCGTGCAACTGCTGATCGCCCGGCTCCGGGACCAGGCTCCCGAGCTGACCTTGGACCGGGCCGATCTGGACCGGATCGCCGAGATCGCCCGCCGCGTGGACGGTCTGCCCTTGGCTCTTGAACTTGTTGCGGGGCAAGCGAGTTCAAGCTCGGTCCCGGACCTCTTGGCCCTTGTCGACGCACCGCTGGACATCGAGGCCGCAGAGCAGGACCGCGAGCCACGGCAGCGTTCCTTGCGCGAGACCCTCACGTGGAGCATCGAGCGCCTGCATCCGGATGCGCAGATCGTCCTTGCCCGGCTCGGCGTCTTCGCGGGCAGCTTCGACATGGCGACGGCCACGGCGGTCGTCGGGAGCGTGGGGAACGCGGACGTGCCCGCGCTGATCCGGTCGCTCATCCGCGAGGCCCACGTCCAGATCGACCGCCGAGATGGGCGCTTGCGGATGCGGCTATTGCGGACCGTGCAGTGCCTGGCCTTCGAGCTCCTGACGGATTCCGGTGATCTGGATCAGGTCCGCCGGCGGCATCGGGAGTGGTTCGCGGGGCGCTGGCGCGACCAGCCGCTCAGTGACGCGCTCATCGCGGACGTTGTCGCGTCATACGCCGATTATGTCGCGGCGCTGCAGGATGCGTTGACGACGCAGCATGCCTCGACGTGTGGCGATGTGGCGATCACGCTGGCGCGCTATTGGTTCTTCGTCGAGACCGGGGCCGCGGGGCTGCGGTGGGTGCAGGCCGCGCTGGCGAGCAATCTGCTGACGCACCGTCAGCGCGCAATCCTGCGGATGATGGCCGTTGCGCTGCAACCCCAGGACAGCGATGGCCAGAACCGGACTGCGGCCCTGGACGCGCTCATCGAGCCGCTGGCGGATGACGCGGACTGGCTCGGCCGGCTGCATATTCTGCGCTCGGTCGGGCCGTATGTCCATGGTGATTTCGAGCAGGCGCTGGCCTGCGCTCAACAGGCCGTGGCCCTGGCCCGCGATCGGGCGCAGCATCATCTGCCCGAGGCCCTGGGTGCGTGCGCGGTGATGCTCGCCGCACTTGGCCGCGCGCAGGAGGCGACGCGGGCGTGCGGCGAGGCCTGGCAGCTGATCGCGGCCGGTCCGTCGGCGACCGACCTGACGCAGGTGGTGCCGAAGATCGGCCTGGCGTTGGTGGACTCGGGCCAGCCCCGACAGGCCCTCGACATCCTCACGGCAACCCTCGAGACGGTCGAACGGGAGCTCGGCTTGGCACCGCAGACGCTGTTCACGATCAACGCCGGGTGGGCCGCTCTGGGGTGTGGCGAGGACGAGCGCGCACTGCATTGGTTCGCGCATGGGATCGACCAGCTCATCGCCGGAGGCGACCTCGTCGTGGTCGGCGAGTTGCTCTCCGGCGCGGGCGCGGCTCTTGCGGGCCTCGGCTCGGTCGACGCCGAGGCGGTTCTGGCAGCGGGTGCCGCGCACCTGGAGGCGGCCGGAGCGGTGCTGACCCCCTGGCAGGACGGCCAGGTCCGCGAGCGCCGGCGGGTCGCCAAGATCGACTCCGCCGAGCCCGGTCCGGCGGCCGCCGTGCTTGCGGGCACGCTCGATCTCGGGCGCCTTGCGGCGCTGGTCACGAGCGCGGCCCGCTGATCAGCCGGCCGCGTCTAGCCGGCCTCGGAAGTCCTCCCTGCCGCGCAGTAGGTGGGGTGATCACCCCACCTACTGCGCGGCAGGAGGTCAACTCAGCCCTTCGCGGCCTTGACCGGCCCGAGGTTGGCGTAGTCGATCATCAGCGTGCCGCGTTTGCCGCGCTCGACATAGAACCCGGCGCCGACCGATCCGAAGCTGGACAAGTCGTCCTTGGTCTCGAAGACCGGGGTGTTGTTGACATAGAACGCGAAATAGTGCTCCAGCGCAATGACATTGACGGTGCGATAACCGCCGCCCGTGCCGACCTCCTTGACCGAAGTCCATGGCATCAGCTGCTCCTGGTTGCCTCTGGCGTCGACCGCGACGACGAGGACCTTGCCGTTGTTGGAGTAGCAGAAGTAGTAACCAGGCGCCCACAGATCTTTGACCACCCGGCTCGGGTTGGCGCGCACGATCAGGCAATTCGGGGCGCTGCCATCGCTATTGCCGACGCGATTCATCCGGACCTCGAACTCGAAGTCGTCAAAGGTCCCGACGTGCTTGACCGAGCTGAACCGGCCCGGGGCGCCCATGGCCTGCAGATTGCCATTGCGCACCGACCACGCGCCGACGACATTGCGCCAGCCGGCATCCGGGCCGTTGAAGGCGGACCGGAAGTAGGGCGAGCTGCGGTGGCCGCCGCCGCGGTGATTCTCGTGCAGCGACGTCCCGATCCCGCCGCCGATGTCGGTGGGCATGGGCGTCTGGTCGGCATGGGCCGATGCGCCCGCTCCCCCGGCCAGTAGCGATGCGCTCAGCGCGAGCGCGGTGATGATGCCTTTCGGCATGGTCGTTCTCCCCTCGAGATGGTGTCCGGCGGACGGTTGTCCGCGCTGGTCACACTCTTCGGGGCCGGCCTGTCACCGATCTGTCACCACGTGACCGGCCTGTCCCAGACGAAGCGCAAGCCCCGCTCAAGGGCTCACCCCCGTCGAGTGGCCGGTTCAGCCACGTCCGCGAGATCAGGGGGCGGGCGGAGCGGGAGGTGGGGCGACCAAGGGGCGGGTCAACTCGGCGGGGGTCGCGAGGCGATGACCGGCATACCGGCGGGGCACCGTCTCGCTCACCTTCTCGGCGGCGATCTTCTCCTGCAGTTTCAGGATGCCGTGCAGCAGTGCCTCGGGGCGCGGCGGGCAGCCCGGGACATAGACGTCGACCGGGATGATCGTGTCGACGCCCTTGGTCACCGAGTAGGAGTCCCAGTAGGGGCCGCCGGAGTTCGAGCACGCACCGAAGGAGATGACGTACTTCGGCTCGGGCATCTGGTCATACAGACGCCGGACGGCGGGGGCCATCTTGTCGGTGACCGTGCCCGAGACGATCATCAGGTCGGCCTGCCGAGGCCCCGGAGCGAGCGGGATGACACCCAGGCGCATAAAATCGTGCCGGCCCATCGAGGCGGCGATGAACTCGATCGCGCAGCACGCCAGGCCGAAGTTGAACACCCACAGCGAATAGCGCCGCCCCCAGTTCAAGACGATTCGCATCGGCTTGGGCGCATAGGCCGCGACCGGCCCCACGCGGGGGGTAGGCAGATCGACCGGCATGGTGCCCACCCTAGTCACGGCGCCGACCGTGGGCCGACCGGGCCCGCTGTCACCGTCAGGTCAGCCGCTCACGTCCAGGTCAGCAGGCCGCGTCGGACCGCGTGGGCTAGGCCGATCAGGATGATGCCGATGAAGACGCCGATCTCCACCAGGGACGCCGGCCCGAGATGGGTGCGCGCCACCAGCGCCCACGGGAAGAGATAGACGGCGTCCACCGCAAAGATCACATAAAGGAAGGCATAGGCGAGATAGCGCACCTGGGTTTGCGCCCAGTCCCGGCCGACCGGGTCGACGCCCGACTCATAGGTGCGCACCTTCATCGGGGTGGCCGCGCGCGGCGCCATCAGCCAGCGCGCCACCATGGCGGCGACGAAGAGGAGCACGCCGGCCCCGAGAACGGCGGCAACAACGGCATACGAGCCCACGACGTGGAAGCTTAGCCTCGCCTATGGCGCAAGCGTCCTACGATGGCACGGCGTGTGCGCACGCACCCGCCCGCACCCCTATTACAGAATCGCTAGGCATGGCTTCATCACTCGGCACCACAACGCACCTCGGCGGCGACATCACCGATCTCGGTATGCCGCGTCCGCACGGCCTCGACGGCATCCCGCGGCTCGCGGGCGACGCCGCGCTGACCAAGAAGGACTTCGCCTCCGATCAGGAAGTGCGCTGGTGCCCCGGCTGCGGGGACTACATCATCCTCAACACCGTGCAGTCCTTCCTGCCCGAGCTGGGGTTGCGCAAGGAGAACATCGTCTTCGTCTCGGGGATCGGCTGCTCCTCGCGCTTCCCCTACTACCTCGACACCTATGGGATGCACTCGATCCACGGCCGGGCGCCGGCGATTGCCACCGGGCTCGCCACCGCGCGCCCGGACCTGTCGGTCTGGGTAGTCACGGGTGACGGCGATGCCCTGTCCATCGGCGGCAATCACCTGATCCACGCGCTGCGGCGCAACGTCAACCTGACGATCCTGCTGTTCAACAACCGGATCTATGGGCTGACCAAGGGCCAGTACTCCCCCACCTCCGAGCAGGGCAAGATCACCAAGTCGACCCCGGCCGGGTCCGCGGACACGCCCTTCAACCCGGTCTCGCTCGCGCTCGGCGCCGAAGCGAGCTTCGTGGCCCGGAGCCTGGACAACGACCGCGCGCACCTGTCGACGATCCTGCGCGCGGCGGCCGCGCACCGCGGGACGGCGCTGGTGGAGATCTA
This sequence comes from Nostocoides vanveenii, assembly GCF_039531165.1. NCBI lineage: Bacteria > Bacillati > Actinomycetota > Actinomycetes > Micrococcales > Intrasporangiaceae > Nostocoides > Nostocoides vanveenii. The sequence continues at coordinate 43,943 of NZ_BAAAPN010000051.1, forward strand.
CCAGAACTGCCCGATCTTCAACGATGGAGCCTTCGATGCGATCAAGGACCGCGACCAGCAGCAGGCGCGGCTGATCCACTTGGAGCACGGTGCACCGGTCACGGTCGGTGCCGAGGGCAGCAGGCAGGTCCTCGTCCGCGGGGAGGACGGCCGACTCGGATTCGTCCCCGAGGCCGAGGTGCCGGCCGATTCGCCGGCCATCGTCGTCCACGACGCGCACGACCCCGACCCGGCGCAGCAGTTCGCGATCAGCCGGCTCGACGACGCGAGCATGGCGCACGTGCCGATGGGCATCATCCGCCAGGTCGAGCGGCCGACCTATGACGACCTGGTCCGCGGTCAGATCGACGCGGCCGTCGCCACGGCGGGCGCGCCTGCCGGCGATGGCGACGTCGCGGCCCTGCTTGCCGGCAAGGACACCTGGACCGTGGAGTGAGTCCGGGGGCGGGCGCCGCGGACGGCAGCCCCGACGCGACCGCCGCGGATCATGTGCGGCGGGGCACGGCATACGGGCTCCTCGCCTATGGCATCTGGGGACTCTTTCCGCTCTATTTCCACGCGCTGAAGCCCGCCGGGGCCTGGGAAATCCTTGCCCACCGGATCGTCTGGACGATGCTGCTGTGCCTGGTCGTTCTCGCCGTGCGACGCGACTGGGCCTGGGCCAGGCAGGTGCTGCGCAACCGCTCGCTCGCGCTCGGTCTGACCGCGGCGGCCCTCCTCATCGCCGCGAACTGGGTCATCTATGTGCTCGCCGTGCTGGAGGGGCGCACCTACGAGGCGGCGTTGGGCTACTTCCTCAATCCGATCCTCACCGTCGGGCTCGGGGTCGTCGTCCTGGGGGAACGACTGCGCCGGCTCCAGTGGCTGGCGGTCGGTATCGGGGCGCTCGCCGCGGCCTATCTCGCCATCGCCGGGGGGAGTTTCCCGTGGGTGGCCCTGTCGCTAGCGACCTCCTTCGGGCTCTACGGCCTGCTGAAGAAGCGGGTCGGTGTCAGTCTGGAGCCGTGGCATTCGCTCTTCGCCGAGACCGCCGTCCTGACCCCGATCGCGATCGTCATCCTGATCGTCGTCGCGCGCTCGGGTGAGAGCACGTATGGCGCGGGGACCGGGCATACGGCCCTCCTGACGTTGTCGGGCGTCGTCACCGCGATCCCGCTGCTGCTTTTCGCGGCGGCCGCCCAACGGGTGCCGCTGGTGACGATCGGGCTGATTCAGTTCATGACGCCGGTGATGCAGTTGCTGGTGGGCGTCTGGCTGCTGCACGAGCACGTGACACCCAAGCTTTGGGTGGGCTTCGGGATCGTCTGGCTCGCGCTGGTGGTTCTGACGACCGATTCGCTGCGGACCGGGCGACGGGCCCGCGCGATCGCCGCCGCCGACCCGTGGGAAGCCTGATTTCTCAGGAAGGGCTTGCGAGGATGTCCCTGTGAGTGCTGCGCGCGCCAATCTGACGAAGTTCGCCTGGCTGTCCATCGCGGCGGCCGTGGTCACCATCGCCTTGAAGTTCGGCGCCTATCTGCTGACGGGCTCGGTGGGCCTGCTTTCGGACGCCGCGGAGTCGATCGTCAATCTGGTGGCGGCTTTCGTGGCCCTGTTGGCGCTGCATGTGGCCGCGCAACCGGCGGATGACGATCACCACTTCGGGCATTCGAAGGCGGAGTATTTCTCGGCGGTCGTCGAGGGACTGATGATCTTTGTTGCGGCGACCTTCATCCTCTACACCTCCGTCCAACGCTTCCTCGACCCGCAGCCGCTGGAGAATGTCGGCATCGGCCTGGCGATCTCGGTGGGTGCCTCTGTGGTCAACGGGCTGGTCGCGCTGGTGTTGTTGCGCAATGGACGACGGCACAACTCGATCACTCTGGTGGCCGACGGCAAGCACCTGATGACGGATGTGTGGACCTCGGTCGGCGTCGTCCTGGGTGTACTGCTGGTCGCACTCACCAACTGGGAGCGCCTCGACCCGATCATCGCTTTCGCGGTGGGCTGCAACATCATCTGGACCGGCTGGCACCTGATCCGCGAATCCGTCGACGGGCTGATGGACAAGGCGATCGACAGCGAACGCGCGGCCGCGATTACCGAGGTCTTGGCGCGGCATACGGGCCCCGAGATCGCCTATCACGGGCTGCGGACGCGCGAGGCCGGGCACAAGGTCTTCGGATCGCTGCACGTGACGGTGCCCGGCGACTGGACGGTGCAGGCCGGGCATGACCTGACCGAAGAGATCGAGACCGACCTGCGCGCGACGATCCCCGACCTGGACATGTCGGTGCACTTGGAGCCGCGCGAGGATCCGCGCTCCTATGAGGCGGGCGTCGAGCGACCGGCGGGGCTCTTCCCGCAGGAGTGACCGACGGCTAGAGCGTGACGGGGGTGAAGCCGCGTTGCTGGATGCCGTCGATGATGGCCGGGAGGGCGGCGACGGTGCGGGACCGGTCGATGCTCTGCGGGTTCGGGCCGTCGAGGTGGCCGCCGTCGTGCATCAAGACGATCGCCCCGGACTCCAGGTCACCGAGCAAGGACCTGGCGCCGGCGGCCGGACCCTCTTTCAGCCGCGATTCCAGGCAGAGCGTCCAGTAGTAGCAGCGCAGCCCGGCCGCGGCCGTGCTCGCCACGACGGCCGGGCTTGTCCAGCCGCGAGGTGGGCGGAAGCGGTCCCCGGGCGTGGCTCCGAGCGTGACCAGGGTGCGCTGGGTGGTCGTCAGTTGCGCGTCGATGGCGGGGCGGGCGAGCGCATCGAGCCAGAGGTGATCGTGGGTGTGGTTGCCGATCGTGTGCCCCCCGGCGCGGATCGCGTCGACCAGATCGGGGTAGCGCTCGGCGTTGCGGCCAATCAGGAAGAAGGTCGCGTGCATACCGGCCGCGGCCAGCGCCGTAAGGACAGCCGGGGTGTAGGCCGGGTCCGGTCCGTCGTCGAAGGTGAGCGCGATCCGGCGCGGCCCTTCGACGGCAAAGACGGCGTCCGGGTCGACCCGGCGCCGATCGTCGGTCGTGTCCGTATGCGCCGGCACCCGGCGTTGGCGCGCGGACGCCGTCTCGCCCACTGCGGCAGTGAGCAGGCAGGCCCCACCCCCGACTAGCAGCCCGCGCCGCGTCGGCGTCACCGAATCCCCCTGCCCCCACAACCACGCCGGCTGCGGCCGCGTCAGCATACTGCGTATGCCGTTCGCGTGCCGGTGGCGTTGATCACGATTGCGCCACGGCACGGGGGCTCGGCGCGAGCCGGGATGTCCGCCGTCCATGGCGTTACCGGCCCGTAAACTAGGTGGGTGCACCCGTGGGATCAGGCGACAGCCGGCCGGAGCGCGCCCCTGGCAGTCGTCGACCTCGATGCCTTCGAGGCCAATCACGACGATCTGGTGCGGCGGGCCGGCAGCAAACCGATCCGGGTGGCAAGCAAATCGGTGCGCGTGCGCTCGCTGGTGACGGCGGCGCTGACGCGTTCGCGCGCGGGCGTGGGTCCCGGCTTCCACGGCCATCATGGCGTATGCCGTTCGCGAGGCCCTGTGGCTCGCTGACCACGGCGCGCGCGATCTCTTCGTCGCCTACCCGAGCGTGGACGAGGCGGCGATCGCGCGGCTGGCCGGCGACGGGGCGGGGGGTGCGGCATACGTCGATGTGGTGACGCTGGCGATCGACAGCGTCGAGCAGGTGGCGCTGATCCGGCGGGCCTGCCCAGGTCTCCCCATCCGCGTCGCGATCGACGTGGATGCGTCGCTGCGTCTCGGGCCGGTGCATCTGGGCGTGCGGCGCTCTCCGGTCCGGACGCGGGAGCAGGCCGTGCTCGTCGCACGTGCCGCCCAAAGCGCCGGCCTAGCCTCGTCGGGCTGATGTTCTATGACGCCCAGATCGCCGGGCTGCCGGACTCCTCGCCGGCCGTGCGGCTGATGAAGCGGCGCTCGGCGGATGACCTGCGGGCACGGCGTGGGGGCATCGTCAGCGCGGTGCGGGACCTGGCCGATCTGGAGTTCGTCAACGGTGGTGGCACAGGCTCCCTGGAGGTCACCGGATCCGATCCGGTCGTGACCGAACTCGCGGCGGGGTCGGGACTCTTGGGACCGACGCTCTTCGACGGCTATAACGCCTTCACGCCCACCCCGGTGGCCGCCTTCGCGCTGCCGGTGGTGCGTCGACCGGCCCGGGATGTCGTCACCCTGTTCAGCGGCGGGTATCTGGCCTCCAGACCGCCGGGGTGGAGCAGAGTGCCGAGCGTGCACTCCCCGGCCGGGCTGCAGCTGGTCAAGACCGAGGGCACCGGTGAGGTGCAGACGCCGGTGCGCGGGCGGGCCGCCCGCGACCTCGAGCTCGGCGATGGCGTCTGGTTGCGCCACGCCAAGGCCGGCGAGTTGTGCGAACGCTTCGATGAGGTTCACCTGGTCCGCGCCCGAGAGCTCGTCGACATCGTCCCCACCTATCGCGGCGAAGGGCAGAACTTCGGATGAACCGGTCCGAGACCCGTCCGGGGCACTGGCGCAACTGGGCCGGCAACCAGAGCGCCGCCCCCATCGAAATCGCCACACCAGCCCGCGTGGACGAGCTCGCGAACGTGATCGGGCGGGCTGCGGTCGCCGGCCGGCGGGTCAAAGCGGTGGGGTCGGGGCATTCCTTCAGCGGGATTGCTGTGGCCGACGACCTTCAGATCCACCTCGAGCGGCTGCAGGGCATCACGTCGGTGGACCGGGAGACCGGTCGCGTGCGGGTGCTCGCAGGCACGCGGCTGGCCGATCTCAATCCGCTCCTCTGGACGCTGGGACTGGCCATGCCCAATCTCGGGGATATCGACGCGCAGACGATCGCCGGTGCCATCGCGACGGGCACGCACGGGACGGGGGCGGGGCTGCCGGGGCTCGCGGCGGCCGTCCGAGCGATTCGGATCGTCACCGCGGACGGCCGTGATCGCTGGTGCTCGCCGGGCGTGGAACCCGACCTCTTCGCCGCGGCCCGCGTCGGGCTCGGCGCCCTGGGGGTTATCGCCGAGTACGAGATCGCGTGCCTGCCCGCCTACCTGCTGCGCGCCCGCGAGGAGCCCGCACGCCTCGGCGACGCCCTCGACGGCCTGGACGCCCGGCTCGAGGCGCACCGGCATCTGGAGTTCTACTGGTTCCCCCACACCGACCGCGTCCAGATCAAGGTCAATGACCGTGCGCCGGAGGCGGACTTTGCGCCCCTGCCGCGCTGGCGGGAGCGCGTGGACGACGACCTGTTAACCAATGTGCTTTTCGAGCGAATCAACCGGCTCGCCGCCGCGCGGCCGACGCTGACGCCGCGCATCAACCAGATCAGCGCCCGTGCCCTCTCGGCCCGGGAGTATGTCGACCGCTCCTATCGCGTCTTCTGCACCCGCCGCTCCGTGCGCTTTGTGGAGAGCGAGTATGCCGTTCCCCGCGCCGCACTGGTCCCTGTCCTGACCGAAATGCGCCGCTGGATCGACCGCTCGGGCGCCACACTCCCCTTCCCGGTCGAAGTGCGCTTCGCCGCCGCAGACGACATCTGGCTTTCCACGGGGTATGACCGCGGCAACGCCTATATCGCGATCCACCAGTATCACCGGCTCGACCACCGCCCCTATTTCGCGGCCTTCGAGGCGATCGTCGCCGAGCACGCCGGCCGGCCGCACTAGGGCAAGCTGCATACGCTCGATGCCCCCGCGCTTGCGTGCGCTCTACCCGCGCTTCGACGACTTCCGTGCCGTGCGGGAGGCGGTCGACCCCGGCCGGACCTTCACCAACACCTATCTCGAGCTGGTCCTCGGTCTCGGAGCCTGAGTGCGGATGCGGCGGGCAGGGTGCTACTGGTTGCGCTGGACGACGCGCAAGGCCAGGTGGGCCAGGGCGGCTTTGACCTCGCCATCGGGCAGTGGGTCGAGCACCGCCTGGGCGGCCAGCGCCATCTCCAAGGTCTCGGCTTGCGCCCGGTCCATGGCCGGGTGGCCGCGCAGGAGGTCCAGCGCCTCGGCGACGTGGTCGTCGCTTGGGTCGAGCTGGCGTAGTAGTTCCTGCAGGCGCGCGTCTGCCGGGTCGGTGGAAGCCAGCGCATAAATGATCGGCAGGGTGCGCTTGCCCTCGCGGATGTCGGTCCCGGGCGCCTTGCCGAGCACGTCGGCCTCGGAGGAGATGTCGATCAGGTCGTCGGCCAACTGGAAGGCAATGCCGATTCGCTCGCCATACTCGATGAGGACATCGATGACCTCGCGCGAGCATCCGGACAGCAGCGCGCCGTAGCGAGCGGCCGTGGCGATCAGCACCCCGGTCTTGTCGGCGAGCACGCCCAGGTAGTAGCCGTGCGGGTCTTCACTCGGGGGACAGGGGCGGTCGTCGCGGATCTGACCCGAGCACAGGCGGATGAAGGTCTGACTCTGGATCTTCACCGCCTCCGGCCCGAGGTCGGCGATGATGTCCGACGCGGTGCCGAAGAGCAGATCACCGACGAGGATCGCCGTCGAGTTGTCGTACTTCGCGTTCGCGGACGGCACCCCGCGCCGGGTATAAGCCTCGTCCATCACATCGTCGTGGTAGAGCGAGGCCAGATGCGTCAACTCGACGCCGGCCGCCGCCGCCACGATGTCTGGGCCGATCCCGGAGCCGAGCTCGGCGGCTAGCAAGGTGAGCAGCGGTCGGAAGCGCTTGCCGCCGGCACCGAGCAGGTGGGCGTTGGCCTCGGCGATGAAGGGATCCGCATGGTCGACCCGGGCCTCCAGCAGCGCCTCGACGTCGGCGAGGCCGGCATCTAGGCGAGACTGGAGCTCGGGCGAGATGCCCGGCAGGGTCGGGGCGGGGGCGGGGGTCACCATACGATCAGCGCAGGAACTGGCTCGCGGTGTTGGCGAGGTCGAGGACGGGGCCGGGCACCACGCCCAAGCCGATCGTCGCGATGACCGCAGCGGCCAAGGCCACCGTGGACAGGATGGACGGCGTCCGAGCCACCACCTCGTCGTCACCGTCGGTGAAGTACATCAGCAAGATGATGCGGATATAGACGTATGCCGTGATCGCCGAGCACAGGACGCCGATGATCACCAGGATGATCAGCGCCCGCCCGCCGTGCGCGATCGCGGGCGCGAAGGCCGCGAACTTGCTGGTGAAGCCCGAGGTCAACGGGATGCCTGCGAACGAGAGCAGAAGCAGCGCCATGATAGCGGCGATGACCGGGTGCTTCTTGCCCAGCCCGGCCCACTGGCCGATCTGGGAGGCCTCGGCGTCACCGCGGCGAACGAGCGCGACGATCCCGAAAGCCGCCAGCGTCGCCAGGCCGTAGGCGAGGACGTAGAACATCACGCCCGCGACCGCCGTCTTGTCGAAGGCCAGCACACCGACCAGGATGAAGCCAGCGTGCGCGATCGAGGAATAGGCGAGCAAGCGCTTGATGTCGGTCTGGGTGACTGAGAGGATCGAGCCGATGACCATGGTCAACGCGGCGACCGCCGCGATGGCCAGGCGCCAGTCCCAGCGGTTGGCGTCGATCCCGACATAGACGACACGCAGCATCGCGCCGAACGCGGCGAGCTTGGTGCAGGCGGCCATGAAGCCGGTTATCGGCGTTGGCGCGCCCTGATAGACGTCCGGGGTCCACATGTGGAAGGGCGCCGCACCGACTTTGAAGAGCAGGCCGACCAGCACGAAGAGCACGCCGGGCAGGAGCAGTCCGTTGACCTCTGCCGGTGCCTTGGTGATCGCATCGGAGATCTGGCCGAACTTGATGCTGCCGGAGTAGCCGTAGAGCAGCGCGGACCCGAAAAGAAAGAAGGCACTGGCGAAGGACCCGAGGAGGAAGTACTTCAGCGCCGCCTCCTGCGAGAGCAGCCGGCGGCGACGGGCCAAGCCGGTCAGCAGGTAGAGCGGCAGCGAAAGCACCTCGAGCGCGATGAACATCACCAGCAGGTCGCCCGCGGAGGTGAAGGACATCATGCCGCCGATCGAGAACAGCGCGAGCGGGAAGACCTCGCTGGTCCCCCAACCCGCCCTCGACGCGGCGCGCTCGAGCGGCGAGCCGGGCACGGCAGCACCCATCGGGGTGAAGGCGTCCGCGCCCGCGGAGGAGAACTTCTCCGCCATCAACAACACCGAGATGAGCGACAAAATAAGGATCGAGCCCTGCATGAAGAGCGCGGGGCCGTCGATGATGATGCCGCCACCCAATGTGGCGCCCTGCTGGTCCACCGACTTCAGCACCAGGGTCGCAAAGGCGAGCACCAGCGTGCCGATGGCGAGAGCCACCTGCACGCTGTGCCGCACGGTGCGCGGGGCGAAGGCTTCGAGCACGGTGCCGACGAGTCCGCCAGCGAAGACGACGATGATCGGCGCGATCGCCCACCAGTCGACCGAGGGTGCGGTGTAGCCGCCCATCACTTCTCACTCCCAGTGATCGCGGTGGCCGGAACGACTGGTGCGGGGTCGCTCACTCCCACCTCGGTGAGCACCCGCTGCACTGCCGGGTTGATCAGGTCGAGCGCGGGCTTCGGATAGAAGCCGAGGAAGAGCAGGCTGAGAATCAGCGGGGCCACGACGAACTTTTCGCGCCAGCCCATATCGGCCGCCGCCGCGCCCTCGGCAGCCGGACCGGTCATCATCCGCTTGTACATCCACAGGATGTAGATCGCCGCGAGGACCACGATCGGGGTGACGACGATCGCGACGCCCTTGTAGCGCTGGAAGGTGCCGTTGAGGACGAGGAACTCACCGATGAACGGGCCCATGCCCGGCAGTGCCAAGGAGGCCATACCCGCCACGAGGAAGGTCCCCGCGATGAGCGGCGTGACCTTCTGCCATCCGCCGAAGTCGGAGATTTTTCCACTCCGCCGGCGAGCGATCAGCATGCCCGCGATCAGGAAGAGTGCCGCCGTCGAGAAGCCGTGGTTGAGCATGTAGATGCCGGCACCGGCATTCGAGACCGTGGTCAGCGCGAAGATGCCCATGATCATCAGGCCGAAGTGGCTGATCGAGGTGTAGGAGATCAGGCGCATCAGATCGTTCTGCGCGATCGCGCACATAGCTCCGTAGTAGATGGAGACGACCGCCAAGGCGATGACGACCGGCGTGGCCCACTCGCTGGCATCCGGGAAGAGCTGCAGGCAGAACCGGATCATGCCGTAGGTGCCGATCTTGTCCAGCACGCTGACCAGCAAGGTCGTCGTCGCCGGGGTCGCCGTTGCCGCCACATCGGGTAACCACGTGTGCACCGGCCACATGGGCGCCTTGACCGCGAAGGCGAAGAAGAAGCCGATGAAGAGCCACTTCTGCGTCGTTGGGTCGATCGGCAGGCCGACGAGGTTTTGGATCAGGAAGCCCTGATCACCGCGGGGACCCTGGAAGTAGAGCCCGATGACGGCCACGAGCATAACCAGGCCGCCGGCGAGCGAGAAGAGGATGAACTTCAGCGCGGCCGCCTGCCGGCCGGCACCGCCGTACGACCCGATGAGGAAGTAGAGCGGGATGAGCATGGCCTCGAAGAAGACGTAGAAGAGGAAAACGTCGCTCGCCGCGAAGACACCGACCATGAAGGTCAGCAGCAACAGCAGCAGCGCAAAGTAGTTCTTCTCCCGGGTGCCCCCTTCGGGAACGTCATTCCAAGCAGCCAGGATGCAAACCGGTGCGAGGATCGTCGCCATCACGATCAGCGAGAGCGCGATGCCGTCCACTCCGAGCGCGTAGGACGCGCCGAAGGAGGAGATCCACGTGTGCACCTCGGTCAGTTGATAGGCCGAGAAGTCATTGGCGTCGAAGTTGAGGACCGCGCCGACGCCGACGGCCAGCGTGGCCAGCGAGAAGACAAGGGCGAGTTCCTTGGCGCGCGCGGCCAGTGCCGACGGCAGCGCGGCGATCAGCGCCGCGCCGACGAGCGGCACGAGCAGCATCACGCTCAGCCAGGGGAAGTTGTCCATCAGTTCATCACCCACAGTGCACCGAGGATCGCGACGACGCCGGTGAGCATCGTCAGGGCATAGGACCGAGCAAAACCGTTCTGCGCGACCCGCAACGCCTTGGCCGCGCCGCCGGTGAACCGGGCCAGGCCGGTCACGCCGCCGTCGACCAATTCGTTGTCTGTCCAGATGACCGACCGGACGAGTTTGATGCCCGGCCACATGAAGATGGCTTCGTTGAGGTCATCCTGGTAGAGGTCCTTGCGCGCCGCCCTGGTCAAGGCGTTGCCTGCCGGAGCGACCTCGGGGACATCGTCGCGGCCATAACGCAACCAGGCCAGCGCCAGGCCGGCGAGGACGAGCAGGAGGGTCAAAGCCATCAGAACGGGCACCGCGATCACCGGTTCACCGTGATCGTGATGGCCGGTCAAGGGCTCGAGCCAGTCGGTGAAGATGTTGGTCGGGCCGAGCACCAGACCGATCGCCGCGGAACCGACCGCGAGGATCATCATCGGGATGGTCATCGACAGCGGGGACTCGTGCGGGTGCTGACCGTCGGTCCAGCGGGCCTTGCCCTGGAAGGTCATGAAGAACAGGCGCGACATATAGAAGGCCGTCACGCCGGCACCGAGCAGGGCCGCGCCGCCGAAGACCCAGGGCCGCCAGCCCTCGCCGATGAAGGCCGCCTCGATGATCTTGTCCTTTGACCAGAAGCCGGAGAAGGGCGGGACACCGAGGATCGCCAGCCAGCCGAGACCGAAGGTGATCCAGGTGATCTTCATATAGGGGGCCAGGTGGCCAAAGCGCCGCATATCGACTTGGTTGTCCATGCCGTGCATGACCGAGCCGGCACCGAGGAACATCCCGGCCTTGAAGAAGCCATGGGTGATCAGGTGGAAGATCGCGAAGGCGTAGCCGACCGGGCCGAGACCGGCCGCGAGCATCATGTAGCCGATCTGGCTCATCGTCGATGCCGCGAGAGCCTTCTTGATGTCGTCCTTGGCGCACCCGACGATCGCTCCGTAGAGCAAGGTGATCGCGCCGACGATGACGACCGCGAGCTGAGCGTTCGGGGCGCCCTCGAAGATCGCGTGGCTGCGCACGACGAGGTAGACACCCGCCGTGACCATGGTCGCCGCGTGAATCAGCGCCGAGACGGGCGTCGGACCGGCCATCGCATCACCCAGCCAGCTCTGCAGGGGGAACTGCGCGGACTTGCCACAGGCCCCCATCAGCAGCAGCAAGCCGATCGCGGTCAGCGTCGCCGTGTTCGCCTTGCCCACACCCGCGTTGACGGTCGCAAAGTCGACGCCGCCGAAGGTCGCGAACATCAAGAAGATGGCCAGCGCGAGCCCGATGTCACCGACCCGGTTGACGAAGAAGGCCTTGTTGCCGGCGGTGGCGTAGGCGGGGTTGTGGAACCAGAACCCGATCAGCAGGTAGGACGCCAGACCGACGCCTTCCCAGCCGACGAAGAGCAGCAAGTAGGAGTCCGCGAGCACCAGCAGCAGCATCGAGGCCACGAAGAGGTTCAGGTAGCCGAAGAAGCGCCGCTTGTTGGGGTCGTGGGCCATATAGCCCATCGAGTAGACGTGGATCAACGAGCCGACGAAGGTGATCAACATGACGAAGCTGATCGAGAGCGTGTCGACCTGGAGCCCGGTGTTGAGCTGGAAGCTGCCCGCCGGGATCCAGTTGTAGAGCGTCTGTCGGGTCAGGCGATCCTCGGGATCGGCCTCCACGAGTTGCATCAAGGCGGCGACGCCGAGGCCGAAACTGGCCCAGGACAGGCCGGTCGCCAGCGCGGGACCGAAGCTGTTGGTCGCCCGGCCGCCGAAGAGCAGGAGCGCAGCCCCGGCCAGCGGTAGGGCGATCAACAGCCAGGCCGGCAGGCTGACCGCGTCAGATGCCGTGGCTTCGAGCGCCAACTGAGAGATGAGGGAGGTCACGGTGTGTTAGCTCCTTGTCAATACTTCAACAGGTTGGCGTCGTCGACCGAGGCCGAGCGGCGGGCACGGAAGATCGCCATGATGATGGCCAGACCGACCACGACCTCGGCGGCGGCGACGGCCATCACGAATAGGGCGATGGTCTGGCCGTCGATCGACTGGTGCATGCGGCCGAAGGTCACGAACACCAGGTTCGCTGCGTTGAGCATCATCTCGATGCCCATGAAGACGAGGATGGCGTTGCGCCGCGTCAACACGGTGGCACCGCCGATGACGAACAAGACGATGGCGAAGTAGATGTAGTTCATCAGGCTCATCGCGTCCGACCCTCCTCGATCTCCTTGGCGAGCTCGGCTTCCGCGTCGGTGAACCGTTGCGGGCTGATGACTTGGCCGCGCTCTTGCAGGGTGCGGCTGACGGACAGCTCCGTCGGCCGGCCGTCGGGCAGCAGGGCGGGGGTGTCGACGGCGTTGTGCCGGGCAAAGACACCCGGAGCCGGGAGGCCGGCGACATACTCCCCGCGCTGGAAGCGACGCTTGGCCCATTCGCGCTGGTCCGGTTTGGCGCCGAGCCGCTCGCGGTGCGCCAAGACCATGGCACCCATGGCCGAGACCACCAGCAGCGCACCGACGAGTTCGAAGGCCCAAATGTAGTCGGTGAAGATCGCGTGGGCCAAGGAGGAGACATTGCCCGGTGAGGTGTTGATCTGGTCAAGATTCGGCGTGCCCGCGATGGTGACCTTGCCGATCACACCGGCGAGCAGGAACCCGAGACCGAGGGTGACCACCAGGGCCGCCCAACGCTGACCCTTGATCGTCTCGATCAGGGAGTCGGAGGAATCGACACCGACGAACATCACGACGAAGAGGAAGAGCATCATCACGGCGCCGGAGTAGACGAAGACCTGAGTGATGCCCAGGAATGCCGCGCCATTGGCGATGTAGAAGACGCCGAGGACGACCATCGTCACGACCACGCCGAGGGCGGCGTACACGGCCTTCTTGGCGAAGAGCAGACCCGCGGCGGAGAGCACCGCCAGAGGGCCGAAGATCCAGAAGACGACTGCTTCAGCGGTCGACGTCATCGCGTCCCACCATCGACCTTTCCTTGGTAGTAGTCGCGCTCCTCCATGCCCTGCGCCATCGGGTGGGGCGGCGCGTGCATGCCGGGCTGGAGCGGCGCGAGCAGCTGCTCCTTGGTGAAGATCAGGTCGGCGCGGCTGTCGTCGGCGAGCTCGTAGAAGTTCGTCATGGTCAGCGCCCTGGTCGGGCACGCCTCGATGCACAGTCCGCAGAAGATGCAGCGCAGGTAGTTGATCTGGTAGATGCGTCCATACCGCTCCCCCGGCGAGAAGCGGCCGGTGCCGCCCGGAGTGTCGTCATTGTTGGCGCCCTCGACCATGATCGCGTCGGCCGGGCAGGCCCAGGCGCACAGCTCGCAGCCGACACACTTCTCCAGCCCGTCCGGGTGCCGGTTGAGCTGGTGCCGGCCATGAAAGCGCGGCTGGGTGGGCCGCTTGACCTCGGGATACTCCTCGGTCTTGACCTTGCGAAACATCGTCGCGAAGGTGACTCCGAAGCCCCCGACGGGAGCGAACATTTCGGAGAAGAATCCGCCCTTGTCCTTCTCAGCCATGGATCACTGCCTTCGTGTTCGTGGACTCGGAACCGGCGAGGCGCTGGCCCGGGAGGGGCGGCACGGGATAGCCGCCGGCATACGGGTCGATGACATCGGGGATAACCGGCTTCGCGGCTTCGGCCCGGGCGCTCGCCTTGCCCTCCCAGATCCAGGTGGCCGCGAGGACGAGGAGCGCGAGCACGCCGATGACGATCAGCGAGGCCAGGCGCCGATCGGCACCGAGGAAGGAGACCGTCTTCTCGCCGAGGTAGCCGTTGTCGGCAGCCTTGAGGAAGGCGACGGCGATGACCCAAACAAGGGTGCCGGGGATGAGGAACTTCCAGCCGAAGCGCATGAACTGGTCGTAGCGCGTGCGCGGGAGGGAGCCGCGCAGCCAGACGAAGAAGAACATGAAGGCCCAGATCTTCAGGAAGAACCAGAGCAGCCCCCACCAGCCGTGGTTGAACATGCCGTCGTTAATGGCGGCGATGCCGGGAGGCGCCTGCCAACCGCCCAGGAAGCAAGTGGTCGCCAGCGCGGAGACGGTGAACATGTTGACGTACTCGCCCAGGAAGAACATCGCGAACTTCAGCGAGGAGTATTCGGTGTGAAAGCCACCGGTCAACTCGCCCTCGCCCTCGGCGAGGTCGAAGGGCAACCGGTTGGTCTCGCCGACCATGGTGATCACATAGATGACGAAGGAGATGATCAGCGGCACGATGTGCCACAGGTCCTTCTGGCTCTCGACGATCTGCGAGGTCGACATCGACCCGGAGTAGAGGAAGACGGCGACGAGCGCCAGACCCATGGCGATTTCGTAGGAGATGATCTGCGCCGTCGATCGCAGACCACCGAGCAGCGGATAGGTCGACCCGGAGGACCAGCCGGCCAGGACGACGCCATAGGCGCCGACGCCCGCGACCGCGAGGACCAGCAGGACGGCGACGGGCAGGTCAGTCAACTGCAGCGGGGTCTGGTGCCCGAACATCGAGACCGTCGGCCCGAGCGGGATGATCGCGAACGAGACGAATGCCAGGGCACCGAAGAAGGCCGGGGCCAGGATGAAGATCAGCTTGTCGGCGTTCTTGGGGGTCAGGTCCTCCTTCAGCGCCAGCTTCACACCGTCCGCGAGCGTCTGCAGCAGGCCGAAGGGACCGGTGCGGTTAGGGCCAGGACGCTGCTGCATCCGTCCGATGACCCGCCGCTCGAACCAGATCACGATCAGGGTGTTGAGCAGCAGGAAGACGAAGAGAAGGAGCGCCTTGACCAGCGAGAGCCACCACGGGGTGTCGCTGAAATCGGTGATCGGGTTGTCGCGCGGGAGCGTGGGATCCGTCGCGGCAGCGAGCGCATGCAGCAGGATCACGAGGCACCTCCGGGTGTCACGGTCACGAGTTGGCCGGTGCCGGTGCCGAGGGTGGCGACCCGCGACCCGGTGGAGTTGGTGGGCAGCCAGACGACATTGTCGACCATCTCGGTGATGGCGACCGGGAGGCTGATGCTGCCGTGGGCGCCAGTCACGGTGACCACGTCACCGTCGATGACGCCCAGTCCGGCGGCGCCCGCCGGCGAGAGCCGGGCCACCGCTGCCGGGGCAGTGCCGGCCAGGAAGGGCTCGCCGTCCTGGAGGCTGCCCTTGTCCAGCAGGTGGTGCCAACTGGCGAGCACGAACTGTCCACGGGAGGTGGTCGGGACTTCGGCTCGCGCGGCCTGCGGGCGCACGGCCCGCGGGCCGCTCCACGCACCCAGCCCGCTCATCTCGGCCCGGACCTGCCCGAGGCTGCGCGCCCCGAGGAAGTGGTCGAGTTCGGCGGCGAGCAGGTCCAGCACTCGGTAGTCGCTGAGCGCGTTGGTCTCCAGGGCTGCCTCAAAGGTCCGCACGCGGCCCTCCCAGTCCACGAAGCTGCCCGCCTTCTCGGCGTGCGGCGCGATCGGCAGGATCACATCGGCGTATGCCGTGGCGCTGGACGGCCGGTAGTCGAGGGAGACGACGAAGGCTACGCGCAGGGCGTCGTGCGCGTGCGGGTCGGCCAGGTCGTCGAGGTCGACGCCGCCGACGACCAGCGCCGCGATCTTGCCGCTCGCCGCATTGGCGACGATGCCGGCGCTGTCGTGGCCGAGGTCGGTGGGTAGGCCCGACATCCCCCACGCGCGGGCGACTTCGTCGCGCGCGGTGATGTTGTCGAGCGAGCGGCCACCGGGCAGCAAGGTCCCGAGGGCGCCGGCTTCGAGGGCGCCTCGCTCCCCTGCGCGCCGCGGCACCCAGGCCAGCGTGGCGCCGGTACGGTCGGCCAGGGCGAGGGCGGCGGCCAGGGCACCGGGAACGGTCGCCAGTCGCTCGCCGACGAACAGGATGCTGCCCTCGCCGGCGAGGGCATCGGCGGCCACATCGGAGGCGAGCAACTCGGTCTCGGTGCCCGGAGCGGCTGGGATCAGGGTGCCGCCCACCTTGGCCAGCCCGCGGGTGGCGAAGGGAGCCAGCGAACTGACGCGCGTCTTGTTCTTGCGGAAGGCCTTGCGCAGGCGCAGGAAGAGAATCGGGCTCTCCTCCTCCGGCTCGAAGCCGGCGAGCAGGACGCTGGGTGCCTTCTCGATGGCCGCGTAGGTGGCCGCGCCACTCTCGGGACCGGTGGCGACCACATGCGCGGCGAGGAAGCGGGCTTCTTCGCGACTGTGGGGGCGCGACCGGAAGTCGATCGCATTGGTGGCGAGCACCATACGGGCGAACTTGCCGTAGGCGTAGGCGTCCTCAACGCTGACGCGGCCACCGGTCAGCACGCCCGCAGTGCGTCCGCGCAGGCCAGCCGCCGCGGCCGCGAGCGCCTCGGGCCAGGATGTGACCTCGAGTTCACCGTCGGCACCGCGGACCATCGGGAAGCCGAACCGGTCACCGACGGTGGGTGCCGTGAAGGCCCAGCGGCCCTTGTCGCAGTTCCACTCGTCGTTGACGGCCGGGTCGTTGATCGCCATCCGGCGCAGGACGGTGCCGCGACGGTGGTCGGTGCGGATGGCGCAGCCGCTCGCGCAGTGCTCGCAGGCACCGGGAGTCGAGACCAGGTCGAAAGGCCGCGACCGGAAGCGGTAGGCCGCGCCGGTCAGGGCACCGACCGGGCAGATCTGCACGGTGTTGCCCGAGAAATAGCTCTCGAAGGGGTGCTCTTCGTAGATGCCGACCTGCTGCAGGGCACCTCGCTCGACCAGGGCGATGAAGGGGTCGCCGGCGATCTGGTCGGAAAAGCGGGTGCAGCGGGCGCACAGGACGCAGCGTTCGCGATCGAGCAGGACCTGGCTGGAGATATTGATCGGCTTGGCATAGGTGCGCTTGGAATCCTCGAAGCGCGAAACGGCGCGGCCGGCGCTCATCGCTTGGTTCTGCAGCGGGCATTCGCCGCCTTTGTCGCAGACCGGGCAGTCGAGCGGGTGGTTGATCAGGAGCAACTCCATGACACCGCGCTGGGCCTTGTCGGCACCGGGCGAGGTGTATTGGGTCCTGACCTCCATGCCTTCGGCCACGGTCATCACGCAGGAGGCCTGGGGCTTCATGCGCCCGGGCGGGCCCTGCATCTGACGGGGCGCGCCGGGCTTGCCGTCCGGGCCGGGCGGGCCGGGCATGGCGACCTCGACCAGGCATTGCCGGCAGGCGCCCATCGGCTCCAGTGAGGGGTGGTCGCAAAAGCGCGGGATCTCGATGCCGGCCTGCTCCGCGGCGCGGATGATCAAGGTGCCCTTGGGCACCGAGACCGGGATGCCGTCGATGGTCAGGTTGACCAGATCGGTGGCCACCGGCTTGTCGGGGATGACGCTCATACGGAGGCCTTCTCCTTGGCAAAGAGGGACGAGGCGTCCCGATCGAACGGACAGCCGCCATGACGCAGGTGATCGAGGTATTCGTCGCGGAAATACTGGATGCTGCTGGTCACCGGCGAGGTGGCGCCGTCACCGAGCGCGCAGAAGCTGCGCCCGAGGATGTTGTCGCAGATGTCGAGCCGCTTCTCCAGGTCTTCCTCGGTGCCCTGGCCGTGCTCTAGGCGTCCGGTGATCTGCTTGAGCCACCAGGTGCCTTCGCGGCATGGGGTGCACTTGCCGCAGGACTCGTGCTTGTAGAAGTCGGTCCACCGATCGACCGCCCGCACCACGCAGGTGGTCTCGTCGAAGATCTGCAGGGCTCGGGTGCCGAGCATCGAGCCGGCCTTGGCGACCGAGTCGAAATCGAGCGGGATATCGAGGTGCTCGGCGGTGAACAGCGGCGTGCTGGACCCGCCAGGGGTCCAGAACTTCAACTGCTTGCCGTCGCGCATGCCGCCGGCCATGTCGAGCAGCTCGCGCAGGGTGATACCGAGCGGGGCTTCGTACTGGCCGGGGCGGGTGACGTGGCCGGAGAGGGAGAAGATGCCGAAGCCCTTCGAACCCTCGGCGCCCATCCCCGCGAACCAGTCGGCGCCGTGCAGCAGGATCGGCGGCACGGAGGCGATGGACTCGACATTGTTGACGACCGTCGGCCGGGCATAGAGGCCGGCGACGGCCGGGAATGGCGGCTTGCTGCGCGGCTGGCCGCGGCGACCCTCCAGGGAGTCGAGCAGCGCGGTTTCTTCGCCACAGATGTAGGCGCCGGCACCGGCGTGCACGGTCACGTCGAGGTCGAAGCCCGAGCCGTGGATGTTCTTGCCGAGGTGGCCCGCGGCATACGCCTCTTCGACCGCACGCATCAGGCGGCGGTAGACGTGCACGACCTCGCCGCGCAGGTAGATGAAGGCGTGATGGCACCCGATCGCGAACGAGGTGATCGCGACCCCTTCGATGAGGAAGTGGGGGGCGGCCATCATCAAGGGGATGTCCTTGCACGTGCCCGGCTCGGACTCGTCGGCGTTGACGACGAGATAGCGCGGGCCGCCGTCCGGCGGGGGCAGGAAGGACCACTTCATGCCGGTGGGGAAGCCGGCTCCGCCACGGCCACGCAGGCCGGAGTCCTTGGCCATCCCGACCAGGGCGGACGGCTCCATCCCGAAGGCCTTCTTGAGGGCTTTGTAGCCGTCATTGGCTTCGTAGGTCTCGAGGGTCCAGCTTTGGGGGTGGTCCCAGAACTTCGAGAGGATCGGGGTCAGCGTCGTCATCTCACTCCCCTGCCTGCGTGGTGTCGGTGGCCTGCCGGGCGCCTTCGAGGGATTCGACGGCCACCTCGCGCACGACGGCGCGCTCGTCACGAGCGTCCGCGGCGAGGTCGGCGTGGTCAGCCTCGGGACCGGAAAAAGAGGACGGCGGCGCGGTCCAGTGGTGTTCGTGCGCTACGCGCAGCCCCTCCAGGGTCGCGGGGCCGGCGCCCACGCCCTCGTCGGCATGTCCGTCGGGGAAGCCGGCAAGCACGCGCGACATCTCCTTGAAGGTGCACTGGCGATTCGGGCCGCGGGTCGGCCGGACGGGCGCGCCCGCGCGCAGGTCGTCGACCAGGGCGATCGTCGACTCTGGGGTCTGGTTGTCGTAGAACTCCCAGTTGACCATCACGACGGGGGCGAAATCGCAGGCGGCATTGCACTCCACCCGCTCCAGGGTGATTTTGCCGTCGCCGGTGGTCTCGTCATGCCCGAGGTCGAGGTGCTCGCTGACGGCATCCCAAATCTGGTCGCCGCCCATGATCGCGCACAAGGTGTTGGTGCAGACGCCGACGGTGTACTCGCCATTGGGGTGGCGCTTGTACTGGGTGTAGAAGGTCGCGACGCCGCTGACCTCGGCCTCGGTCAGGCCGAGGACGTCGGCGCAGAAGGTGATGCCACGGCCGGTGATATAGCCGTCGACGCTCTGGACCAGGTGGAGCAGCGGCAGCAGGGCCGAGCGGGCGTTGGGGTAGCGCGCGATGACGGCCTGCGCGTCGGTGTGCAGGCCCGCGAGCACGTCATCGGCATACGGCACTTTGCTCGCCGCCGGGACGTGCAGGTGACCGGACGCGGTCTGTTCTCCGTAGTGCTCCATCAGCGGTCGACGCCTCCTAAAGCCCAACCGCGAGAAGTCCTTGTCATCGGTCCACGCCTCCCATAACTGGGTCGATCGAGGCCACCGCGACGATGACATCGGCGACCTGAGCGCCCTCACACATCGCCGACACGGCCTGCAGGTTGTTGAAGCTGGGCTCGCGGAAGTGCACCCGATAGGGGCGGGTGCCGCCATCGGAGACGGCGTGGCAGCCGAGCTCACCCTTGGCCGACTCGACCGCGGCATAGGCCTGGCCCGGGGGGACCCGGAAACCCTCGGTGACCAGTTTGAAGTGGTGGATCAGGGACTCCATCGAGGTGCCCATGATCTCCTTGATGTGCGCCAGGCTGTTACCCATGCCGTCGGGGCCGACGGCCAACTGGGCCGGCCAGGCGATCTTCTTGTCCTCGACCATCACCGGGCCGGGGTTGTTCTGCAACTCATCGCAGACCTGCTCCACGATCCGCAGCGACTGATACATCTCGTCGATGCGCACGCACAGGCGGTCGTAGGCGTCGGCGCCGTGGCGCACGGGAATGTCGAAGTCGTACTTCTCGTAGCCGCAGTAGGGCGCGGACTTGCGCAGGTCGTGCGGCAGGCCCGCGGAGCGGAGCATCGGCCCGGTGATGCCCAAAGCCATGCAGCCGGTCAGGTCGAGGGAACCGACGCCGACCATGCGGCCCTTGAGGATGGGGTTCTCGAGCATCAGCAACTCGAGCTCGTGGATGCCCTTGCGGACCTCGGGGATCAGGTCACGGATGGCCTGCAGCGCACCGGCCGGGAGGTCCTGGGCGACACCGCCGGGCCGGATGTAGGCGTGGTTCATCCGCAGACCGGAGATCATCTCGAAGACCGACAGGATGCGCTCGCGCTCGCGGAAGCCGATGGTCATGACCGTGGTCGCGCCCATCTCCATGCCGCCGGTGCCCATACAGACCAGGTGGCTGGTGATCCGGTTGAGTTCCATCATCAGCACGCGGATCGCGCTGGCCCGCTCGGGGATCTGGTCGGTGATGCCGAGCAGCTTCTCGACGGCCAGGCAGTAGGCGGTCTCGGTGTGCAGCGGCATGACGTAGTCCATGCGCGTGCAGAAAGTCACGCCCTGGGTCCAGGTGCGGAACTCCATGTTCTTCTCGATACCCGTGTGCAGGTAGCCGATGCCCGCGCGTGCCTCGGTGACGGTCTCGCCCTCGAGTTCGAGGATGAGGCGGAGCACGCCATGAGTGGACGGGTGCTGCGGACCCATGTTGACGACGATGCGTTCCTCGGGACGCGAGCCCACCTCGCCGACGATGTCTTCCCAGTCGCCGCCGACGGCGTTGAAGACCCGGCCGTCGGACTGGGCACCCGACGCCGCGTAAATATCGACATTCTCATCGAGATCGTCGATGCGGTGGACCTCATCCGGGTCGGCCGCGGTGAACACAGTGCTGTCGCTCATCAGTTGTAGGCCCTCCGCTGGTCGGGCGGCGGCACGGTCCCGCCCTTGTATTCCACTGGGATCCCGCCAAGCGGGTAGTCCTTGCGCTGGGGGTGCCCCGGCCAGTCGTCGGGCATGAGAACCCTTGTCAGGGCGGGATGGCCGTCGAAGATGATGCCGAACATGTCCCAGGTCTCGCGCTCATGCCAGTCCGCGGCGGGGTAGGTGGGCACGACGCTAGGAATGTGCGGGTCACTGTCGGGTGCGGTGACCTCCAGGCGCAGCCGACGACCACCATTGGTGATGGAGAGCAGGTGGTAGACGACGTGGAGTTCCTTGCCCGTCTCCGCGAGGTAGTGGACACCGGAGACCGACAGGCACATCTCGAAGCGCAGCGCGGGGTCGTCACGCAAGGCGCGGGCGACGGCCGGCAGGTGCTCGCGAGGCACGACGAGGGTCATCTCGCCGCGGTCGATGACGACACGCTCGATCATGCCGGGCTCGATGGCACCCTCGACCGCGTCGGCGAGGGCGTCGAAGTCGCCGCCATAGGGACGCACCGCGGCGCCCGGGAACAGGATGGGGGCGCGCAGGCCGCCATACCCGGTGGTGTCGCCGGTGTCGCGCGCTCCAAACATGCCGCGGCGCTCGCCGACCTCGACCGGCTCGGGCGTCGTGCCGGGCGCGGCCGGCAGGTTGTCCTGCGCGGCGGCGTGCGGGTCGACGGCGGGGGGCGTGGTTTCGGTCATGCCAGCAGGCTCCGTCCGGCGAGTTCACCGTGGTCGTGGGTCGGCGCCATCAGATGCGTCGGCGTGGCGCTCAGCGCGGCCGCCTCGGCGGCGCGGGCGGCGGCGACCTTGTTGACGCCGAGCTTGGAGTTCTGGATCTGGTTGTGCAGGGTCAAGATCGCGTTGAGCAGCATCTGCGGCCGCGGCGGGCACCCGGGCAGGTAGACGTCGACCGGGATGATGTGGTCGACGCCCTGGACGATCGCGTAGTTGTTGAACATCCCGCCCGAGCTGGCGCAGACACCCATCGAGATGACCCATTTGGGCTCGGGCATCTGGTCGTAGACCTGCCGGACGACGGGCGCCATCTTCTGGCTGACCCGCCCGGCGACGATCATCAGGTCGGCCTGGCGGGGGGTAGCCGAGAAGCGCTCCATGCCGAAGCGGGCGATGTCGTAGTCCGGAGTGCCGACCGCCATCATCTCGATCGCACAGCAGGCCAGGCCGAAGGTCGCCGGCCAGACCGAGCTCTTGCGCATATACCCGGCGACCTGCTCGACCGTCGTCAGCAGGAAACCCGCGGGGAGTTTCTCTTCGATTCCCATGGTTGTCCCGTCAGTCCCAGTCGAGGCCGCCGCGGCGCCACACATAGGCGTCGGCGATGAAGAAGGCGTTGAGGAGGAAAAGCACCATCGCCAACAGCGCGAACAGGCCGAGTTGGCCGAAGGCGACGGCGAACGGATAGAGGAAGAGCGCCTCGACGTCGAAGATGACGAAGAGCATGGCGATCAGGAAGTACTTGATCGGCACCCGGCCACCACCGCTGGCCTGCGGGCTCGGCTCGATGCCGCACTCATACGCATCGAGCTTGGCGCGGTTGTAGCGGCGCGGGCCGGTCAGCGGCGCGATCCCGACCGAGAAGACGGCGAAGCCACCACCGATGAGCAGGAAGAACAGCAGCGGCACATAGGGGTTGCTCATGACCGATCAACTCCCCTTTCGTTCGTTGTGGTGCACGTCACGACCGATTCCTCCGTCATCCTAGGGGGGCGGGCCGACAGCGCGGCGGACGACTCGACGTTCATGCGTCGGGAGCCAAACGCGACAGGGCATTGACGATCCGGTCGCTGGGACTGGAACCACCCTTGTCGGGCAGATTCGCCATCAATTTCAGGAGAAAACGCATCAGCGTGGTCCGCGGGAGACCGTATTTCGTGGCGAGCCGCATGACCTCGGGATTGCCGATGGCACGGGCGAACCAGCGGCCGAGGGTGAAGTAGCCGCCGAGTTCGTGCTTCATCACCCCCGGGTAGGCCGCGAGAACCCGCTCCCGGTCCGCGTCGCTGCCTCGAGCCAGGGCTTGAGCGATCAACTCCGAGCCCACCCGGGCGGCTTCGAGGGCGTAGTCGATGCCCTCGCCGTTGAAGGGGTTGACCATCCCCCCGGCGTCGCCGACGAGAAGGAGGCCATCGGCATACAGCGGGGTGCGGTTGAAGCCCATCGGCAGAGCAGCCCCGCGGATCGGGCCGGCCGCCTCGTCATGGGTCAGGTGCCAGTCGGCATCGATGTCCTCGACCCAACGCCGCATGACGTCCTTGTAATCGGTGTGACCGAAGGCGCTGGAGGTATCCAGGATGCCCAGCCCGACGTTGGTGCGGCCGTCCTCAAGCGGGAAGAGCCAGCCATAGCCGGGCATCAGCATGCGGGTGCCGTCGTCACGACGCGTCCACAACTCCAGGTGCGACTCGAGATAGTCGTCCTGCTTGGGGGTCTTGTAGTAGGCGCGGACCGCCACCCCCATGACGCGGTCCTCGCGCTTCTCGCGTCCGGCCGCGGTGGCCAGCCGGGAGGAGACGCCGTCGGAGGCGACGACGACGGGGGCGCGAACGGCATACGTCTCGCCCGTGGCGCGACCGCGCTCGTCGAGGCGCTTGGCGCTGACCCCGACAACCCGGCCGGTGCGCTCGTCACGCAGCGGGGCGGTGACGCTGGTGCGCTCGAGGAGGCGGGCGCCGCGGTGCTCGGCGTGGCGCGCGAGCGTCTCGTCGAGTTGGCCACGCGTGCGGACCATGCCGTAGTCGGGGAAGCTGCGGGTCGTGGGCCAGTCGAGGGTCAGCGTGTGGCCGCCGCCCTTGATCCGCAGGCCCTTGGTGCGCTGCCAGCCGGTGGTGTCGACGCCGAGGGAGATCAACTCCTTGACTGCGCGCGGGGTCAGGCCGTCGCCGCAGATCTTGTCGCGCGGGAACGCGGCCTTCTCCAAAAGCACCACGTCGAGTCCGTGTTGGGCGAGATAGGCCGCCGTAGCGCTGCCTCCCGGGCCTGCGCCGACGACGACCACATCGGCCTGATCACCAGGCTGCGTCATGGGGTTCCCTCGCCGAGCTTGTGAATGGTTTCACGAACTGCCCGAGTCTAGGCGAGGGCTCCCCCGACGGTGGAAGTAAGGCTTACCTAAGCGCCTCGGTCGTGTCTGCGGGGGGCCACCGGACTACCGGAGTGGGTCGACGACGACCGAGGCGTTGCTGCCCAGGAGGAGGGTCTTGCCGGTGCCGAGGTCATAGGCATACATCGCGCTCAGGGTCGGATCGGGGGAAGGGGTGCCCATGACATACACCTTGGAGCCGATCGCGGTCTGTACGTGGGCCATCCCCCAGGTCGCAAAGGAGGCCTTGATCGGGGTGTAGCTGCCGGGGCGCGGGGCGAAGCCGATGCCGTCGCCGGTGCCCTGCACCGCGTCACTCGCGACGATGCCTTTGCTCGGGCGCCACGCGCCGTCGAAGCCGAAGGGCGCGTTTGCCCGGGTGAGCGCGCTCGGCGCCCCGCCCGCCCACGCGAACCGGTAGACGTCCATACGCATGGCCGCGTCGTTCCAGCAGATCGCCGTCAGACGCGCGGCGTCCCAGTTGGGCAGCGGCGTGCACCGGCGACCGGTCACCGCGGGCAGGGTGCGGACCAGCGCGCCCGTGGCATTGGCCCTGACCCGGATTCGGCCGCCCCCCTCATCGGTCGCGAAGGTCAGGCCGTCGGGTGCCGGAAGGACGCTCGAGGCGCCAGGCACCGATAGCTCGAGCGCGCCGCTCACGCTGCGCCGCTCCGTGAAGGGAGCTTGCCCGTCGGGTCGCTGCCGGCCCAGCCAGATCGACGCTGCGGACGGCGCCGTGAAACGGGCCTGAATGATGTCCGTGTCGACGGTCGATGTCGTGAAGCTCGACCAGGCACCCTTGAGCGAGTCGTAGGTCGCAATGCGGGTGGACTCGTCATTGATCGGGGCCGTGAAGAGGAACCGGGTGCCGTTGCGGGAGACATCGGCTAGGTGCAGGTCGGAGTCCGGCGCCGCAGTGACGCGGGTGTTCACGCCGGTCGGGCTGACCAGCCAGAGGACAACGTTCTCGATGGTGGCGACATAGCCGGCCTTGGAGCCCGCAGCCGCCGTGGTCGCCGCGGGCGCGGCGGGAGCGAGATCAGCGGCTATGTCCGCCTGCGCTGCGGTCACGCCAGCGGCGATCCCGGCGTGACGGCGAGGGCAGCGGAGGACGCCATGACAGCACGAAAAGACTCGCGAGAGAACATTATTGACCCCTGCATGTCGCTGCGCCGGCCGCGTTGCCGGCGTCACCCCTATGACTACGCACCTCGGGGATCGGGTGGGTGCCACATCAGACTTCTTCTTGTCGACGGCGCCTTGCCGGCCGCTTCGCGCGGCGAGGATCTGTCAGCGCGTCATGCATGGACAGCGTTCGCCTCGGACGCCCGCCGAGCGTCAGCGATCGGTGAGAGCGTCCCTCATCGGGATGAACTTGGCGTCGGACTCGGCGACCTCGTCGGCGGGATCCGAGCCGGCGACGATGCCGCACCCGGCATACAGGGTGATCTGGCGCCCGTCGGCCGGGTCGAGTTCACCGCTGCGCAGGGCGATCCCCCACTCGCCATCGCCGGTGACATCCATCCAGCCCACCGGGCCGGCATACCGGCCGCGGTCCATGCCCTCGAGCTCGGCGATGACCCGATCTGCTGCCGCCGTCGGGGTTCCGCAGACGGCGGCCGAAGGGTGCAGGGACGCGGCGAGTTCCAGCGAGGTGGCGCCGTCGTCGACCGCCCCGGCGACATCGGTGGCGAGATGCATGACGTTGGGCAAATGCAGGACGAACGGCGACTCCGGCACGCTCATCGAGGAGCAGTGGCGACCGAGGGCGTCGGCGACCGAACGGACCGCGTACTCGTGCTCCTCCAGATCCTTCGAGGACCGGGCCAGCGAACCGGCGAGGGCGAGATCGTGGGCGTCGTCGCCGGTGCGCCGAATCGTCCCGGCCAAGACCCGCGATGTGGCCAGGCCGCGATCGAGGCGGACGAGCATCTCCGGCGTGGCCCCCACCATGCCAGCGACCGCGAATACCCACGTACTCTCGTAGCGCGCGGCCAGCCGGCGAAGCAGCCAGCGGGGATCGATGTCGCGCGCGGCGCGCGCGATGAGGCTGCGGGCGAGAACGACCTTGTCGACGGCGCCCCCGGCGATGCGGTCGAGGGCCTCTCCGACAGCCAACTCCCACTCGGCGGCGGTCCTGGCGCCGTCCGCGAAGGCGATTTCCCCGGGCGACGCCGGCTCGGGGGCCGGCTGCTGCAAGGTCCCGGGGGCGGGGAGGGTGCCTTGGGTGACGGTGGTCAACCAGGCAACGTCACCACGACGGCCGACGACGACCGCGGGCACGACGAGGGTGGATCGCGTCGGCGAGGCAGCGGCATACGCCATGGCGCCGAAGGCGATCGGACCGGTCCCGGGCAGGCGGACATCGTCACGCACCACCGCCCCAGCCGTCAGCGTCCGCCACCACGCGGTGGCGGCGGAGAAGCGATCGGTCCCGGTGGCGTCGAAGTCAGCTACCCGGCCCCAGCCCACGAGGCCTTCGCTGCGGCGCACCCACGAGCAAAGATCACGATGGTCCGCCGCCTGCGGTAGGAGGGCGAGCAGGTCGTCGGCGGTGGCCGGGGGAAGCGCGATAGTACGGGCCACGAGGCGGCCGGATTGCGAGGTGGGCATCGTGGTCATCGTCACGGAAGCCTACGACCCATGCGGCAGGATGAGCGCATGAGCCGCGCCACCTTGGAGAAGGATCCGAATCAGGTCGCGGCGATGTTCGACGACGTCGCCGCCAAGTACGACTTGACCAATGACGTGCTGTCGCTGGGGCAGGACCGCCGCTGGCGGCGGGCGGTCGTCGACGCGGTGTCGGCCCGGCCGGGCGAGACGGTGCTCGACATCGCCGCGGGGACCGGCACCAGCTCGGAGGCCTGGGCCGACGCGGGAGTGCACGTCGTGCCCGCCGACTTCTCGCTCGGGATGCTGCGGGTGGGGCGGGCCCGGCGGCCCGACATGGGGTTCACCGCGGCCGATGCGATGCGCCTGCCTTTCGCGGACGGCACCTTCGATGCGGTGACGATGTCCTTCGGGCTGCGCAATGTGGCGGACGCGTCGGCGGCCCTGCGGGAGTTTGCGCGGGTGACTAAGCCGGGTGGGCGGTTCGTGTTGTGCGAGTTCTCCGCGCCGACGAATCCCGGCTTCCGGCGGATCTACACCGAATATCTGATGCGGTCGCTGCCGGCCGTGGCTCGTCGAGTGAGCTCGAACCCGGACTCGTATGTCTATCTGGCCGAGTCGATCCGGGCCTGGCCCGCACAGCGGGAAATGGCCCAGGTGATCGCCGACGCGGGCTGGTCGCAGGTGCGCTGGCGCAATCTGTCGGGCGGCATCGTGGCCCTGCACCACGGGGTGCGCGGGACTGCTGCGCCGTAGGCGACGACGCGCGCCGAACGTCGGTGCCGCTGCGGGAGCGCAGCGTGCGGGCGGCATACGGTCCGGGGGCGAGGCGGAGGGGTCGCCGGCCGCTGGCATGATCGTCCCCGTGTCCGCGCTCGACCTCACCCGTGCCGCGATCGACTCGGCCGTGGCAGCCGGCGTGCGCGAGGTGGTTCTGTGTCCCGGATCGCGCTCCGCGCCCTTGGCGTATGCCGTGTTGGCCGCCGAGCACGCGGGTCACCTCCGCCTTCACGTTCGGGTCGACGAGCGGTCTGCGGGCTTCCTCGCCCTCGGCCTGGCCAAGGTCTCGCGGGCGCCGGCGCTCGTCATCACCACATCCGGGACCGCGGTGGCGAACCTGCACCCCGCGGTGCTGGAGGCGCACCACGGCTCGGTGCCGCTGATCGTGCTCTCGGCCGACCGACCGGCCCAGTTGCGTGGATCGGGGGCGAATCAGACCACCATTCAGCCCGGGATCTTCCCCGGTGCGGTGCGGTGGGAGGCCGACCTCGCCGCCGACGCGGACCCGCGCGACGTGGGGGCAGCCGTTGCGGCGGCCGTCGAGGCAGCAATGGGTGCCCCCGCGAGTTCCGCGCCGGACGGCCGGCAGCCGGGGCCGGTGCACGTCAACCTCTGCTTGGGCGAGCCCCTGGTCCCGGCCACCTGGCCGCTGACGGACAACTCGCCACTCGATGGCCCGGACGTGTTCTCTCGACGCGCGCAGGTCGACGCCGCTGACGCGGAGGTCCACGCCGCTAGCGCAGAGGTCCGCAGGGGTGCGGAGTTTCGCGACGCTAGTGCAGAGGTCCGCTGGAGTGGGGAGTTTCGCGACGACACGGTCCGCACTCTGCTGGTCATCGGTGACCTGATCGATCCGGCGACCCGGCCCGAGGTGGTGCGCTGGGCGACCGCGCGCGGGCTGCCGATCGTCGCCGAGCCTTTCGGCCGTCACGCGGGAACTGGCGCCACGCTGCCCGGCGCGCCCGACCCGCGGCCGGGCGACGGACCTCCGGATCCCGTCCTCGGCGGCGACGCAGGCCACGGGCGGGGGGCAGACGACAACGGCCTCACGACCCCGGCCGCCCTCCCCCACGGGCCGCTGCTGCTCACCGACCCCCAGTGGCTCGATGCCCACGCCCCCGACCGCGTGCTGGTCGCCGGCCGAGTCACCCTCTCGCGGCCGGTCATGTCCCTGCTGCGCCGGCCGGGGCTGCGCGTGGACGCGCTCACCGACACCCCGGTCGCGCCCGATCCCGCCGGGGTTGTCGGCGCGAGCTATCCGCTTGCCGCGGTCCTCGCGGGCGGCGGCCCAGTCCCTGAGAGGGGCTCGACCCCCGCAACATCCCGGTCCAATGAGCTCGCAGACCCAGCAGCGACGCGCGCGCCCGCGAAGCGGGCGGATCTCGCGACACGCGTGCCCGCAGGGCCCGCGACGCCCAGCGTGGACGACCGACGCACGTGGGCGGCCGGCTGGCGGGCCGCGGGCGACCGGCTCGCGGCCGCTATCGCCGCGGAACCCCCGGCGTGGCCCACCGGCCTCGCTGTCGCCCGGACCCTCGTGGGTGCCCTGGCCGGCCAACAGGTCCCGTCCCAGCCGTCCCCGACCCACCTCTTCGTCGGCCCCTCCAACCCAGTGCGCGACCTCGATCTCGGCGTCGGGGCCTTCCCGCCCCACCTGACCGTGGTCGCCAACCGCGGCCTCGCGGGGATCGACGGCTGCGTCTCAACGGCGGTGGGGATGGCGCTGACGGTGGGATCGGCATACGCGCTGGTGGGGGATCTGACCTTCCTCCACGACACGAACGCCCTGCTCATCGGCCCGGGCGAACCCCGACCTAATCTGACGATCGTCGTCGTCAACGATGCGGGTGGGGGGATCTTCCGCCTACTCGAGCCGGGCACTGACGCCCTGGCCGAACCCTTCGGACGCCTCTTCGGCACACCAACCGGCACCGACTTCGCGGCCCTGTGCCGCGCCCACGGCGTGCCGTATGCCCGCGTCGACACCCCCGCGGAACTTGCCCGGCTCGTGGCCGCGCCTCCCGACGGACTGCGCGTGATCGAGGTGCCGATCGACCCGCTGAGCCACCGGTCCGCCCACGCTGGGCTGCGCACGCTGGCCACGAGGCACGCCCCTGGGCCTTAGGCCGGCAGCACGCCTGTCGACGGTGCCCGGTCGGTGAGGCAATAGCACTGCCCGGCCGGGTCGGCGAGCACCGTCCAGCGCCCGCCCTCCGCGACGACCGTCGCCCCAAGTTCCGTATGCCGCGCCAGCGTCGCCGCTCGGTCAGCGCAGGCAAGGTCCAGGTGGCCGGTCACCGTCCCGTCGCCCACGTCGAGACGCTGGAGCATCAGCCGGACCGGAAGCTGCGCCGGACGCGGAAGCACGGTGAACTCAGGCAGCGACCCGACGGCCGGCGCGACCCCGAGCAGGCGCGACCAGAACGCGACCTCGCCGTCATACGACCCGGGAGGCACATCGAGAGTCACCTGATCCACCAGATCCGGCTCCCCCGCGCGGATCTGGCCCGCGTCGCCGTGCCAGGTGGTCAGGCAGAAGATGAAGCCGCCGGGCGAGCGCATGACGACGACCGGGCCCTGGAGATAGCGATGCACCACCTCCGCCCCGAGCGTGGCCGCGAACTCCGCGGCGCCCGCGACGTCGTCGACATCGAGGTCGAGATGGAGGCCACCGCCGCTGCGCACCTGCTGCAGCTTGAGCCAGGCAGCGCCGCCCTTGGGCAGGAGCGTGGCGAACTGGTCGCGATCTCCTCGCGTTGGCGAGAATCGCGACCGGGACACCGCCCGCCAAAACTCCCACTGCTCCTGAGCCGGCTCGAGGGCGTCCAGGAAGATCCACAGCCACCGCACGGTCATGGGGCCGACTGTGTCATACGGCCTCCCTTATGGTGGCCGGGTGAGCACGACGACGATCCTGCACAACCCCAACTGCACGACCTCACGGTCGGCACTCGAGACGGCCGAGGATCTCGGCGCCGACGTCGAGATTCGCCGCTACCTGAAGGACCCGCTCACCGAGGCCGAATTGCGCGACCTGATCGCCATCCTCGAGGACCCGGTCGAGGATCTGGTTCGCCGTGACCCGCTGTTCGTCCAACTCGGCCTGGACCACGACGATGTCGCGGACGCGGAGGCGGTGATCGCGACGTTGCTGCGCGAGCCGCGGCTGCTCCAACGCCCCGTCCTGATCCGCGACGGCCGCGCGATCATCGGCCGCCCGAAGGATCGCGTGCGGCCCTTCCTCGCCGGCTGAGTCCGGCCCCACACACCCGGATGCTCACGCCGCTCACCCCGGTCGACGCGGCCGACCCGCTCGCTCTGCTCCCCCACCTGGCGGCCGCCCTCGATGGCGGTTCCCCGCTCCTGCCGTATGCCGGTGCCCCACCCGCCCTGCCTGCCTCGCGTCCCGAGTCCCTGCCCGCGGACCTGGCCCTCGTCGTCGCCACCTCCGGCTCGACGGGCCCGCCGAAGCACGCGCTGCTCACCGCCGCCGCCCTGCGCGCGAGCGCGTCCGCAACGCAGTCCGTCCTTGGCGGCCCCGGGCAGTGGCTGTTGGCCGTCCCGGCCCATCACATCGCCGGGCTCCAGGTGCTTGTCCGCTCCCTGCTGGCCGGCACCACGCCGGTCGTGCTCGAGCGTGCCGCCGGCTTCCGGCCGTCGAGGTTCGCCGCGGCCACCGCGCGACTGGAGCACGACCAGGCCTACGTCTCGCTGGTCCCGACCCAGGTCGGCCGGCTGCTCGACGAGCCGTCCGGAACCGCCGCCCTGCGCCGCTACGCCGCTGTCCTCGTCGGGGGCGCTGCGCTGCCGCAAGGGCTGCGCGCCCGCGCCGATGCGGCCGGCGTCCGGCTGGTCGCGACCTATGGGATGACCGAAACCGCCGGCGGCTGCGTCTACGACGGCGCACCCCTACCGGGGACGACGATCGAGCTCGATCACGACGGCCGGATAGGCCTCGGCGGCCCGACGCTGGCCGCCGGCTATCTCGACGACCCGCAGGCCACGGCCGCCGCCTTTTCCCGCCCGGGCGAGCGCGGCGCGCAGTTCCGGACCGGCGACCTCGGGATCTTCGGCGCGGACGGTCGCCTGCAGGTGCTCGGCCGCCGCGACGATGTCATCAACTCCGGCGGTGAGAAGGTCAACCCGCGGCTGGTCGAGGATGCCGCGCTGGCGGCCTGCCCGGAGTTCGCCCAGGTCGTCGTCGTCGGACTGCCCGACCCGGAGTGGGGCGAGGTGGTCGCCTTGACCGCGGTGCCGGCCGGGGACGTGACCCTCACCCTCGCCGAGGTGCGCGAGCGGCTGCGGGGGGTGGTGCCGGCATACGGCCTACCGCGCCGCCTGGCGTCCGTGGGCGCAATTCCGGAGCGGGGACCGGGCAAGCCGGACCGGCGCGCGGTGGCGGGCGCATTCCGTCGCGACGAGGTGGGACAATAGGGCCATGTTGCGCCTCCTTCCCGGGCTGCTCGCCCTGGTCCTGGCGGTCTACACGCTCGTCGACTGCGTGCAGACCCCGGATGAGCGCGTGCGCGGGCTGCCGAAGGTGGTCTGGGTTTTCGTCATCCTGCTCTTCCCGTATGCCGGGCCGGCGGGCTGGTGGTTCGCCGGGCGCCCGAAGGCGTATGCCCTACCAGGCCGCCCGCTGCCGGGACCGCAGGACCGGCGAGCCCCCAGGGGGCCGGACGACGACCCCGACTTCCTGCGCAACCTCTGATCCCTTGCTTCGCCGGCGTCTCGCCGGGGACTCCCGCTGTCACGAATCGAGCCGCTCTAGATGGCCACGCCCGCCGAATGGGTTGCCGGTGCCCGGCCCCGCACCCTCCCCGCCGCCGTCGCGCCCGTCGCCGTCGGCACCGGCGCCGCTGCGGCGATCGACCGCGCCGACCTCGGTCTGGGCCTGCTCGCCCTGCTGGTCGCTCTGCTGCTGCAAGTTGGGGTCAACTACGCCAACGACTACTCCGACGGGGTCCGCGGCACCGACCAGGTGCGCGTCGGTCCGGTGCGGTTGGTCGGCCAGGGCCTGGCCGTGCCCGCGTATGTGAAGCAGGCGGCGTTCGCCTGCTTCGGGCTGGCCGCGGTCGCCGGGCTCGCCCTGAGTGCACTCTCCGGGGTGTGGTGGCTGATCGTCGTGGGCGCCGTGTCGATCCTGGCGGCGTGGCGCTACACCGGGGGCGATCGGCCCTACGGCTATCGCGGACTGGGTGAGGTCTATGTCTTCGTCTTCTTCGGGTTGGTCGCGACCCTGGGGACGCTCTATACGCAGGCCCACCGAGTGACCGGCGCCGGAGTGCTCGGCGCGGTCGCGGCGGGCGCGATTGCCAGCGCGATCCTCGTCGCGAACAACCTGCGCGACATCCCGACCGACACTCTGCACGGCAAACGCACCCTCGCCGTCCGGCTCGGTGACGCGCGGACGCGAAGCCTGTATGCCGCCCTGCTCGCCCTCGCCCTGGTCTGTGGGGTGGTCGCGGCCCTGGTCGCTCGGGCGCCCTGGGCCCTGGCCGGCCCGGTCCTGTCGCTGCCGCTGACGATCCGGCAGATTCGGCTCGCGCACTCCGGCGCCACCGGGCGCGCGTTGATCCCGCTGCTGGCCCGGACCGGCGTGCTGCAGTTGCTCTTCGCCCTCCCGCTGGCCATCGGCCTGGCCCTGGCCTGACGCCGAGCCGTCGCGCGTCGGCCCTTGCCGAGCGCGCGTCGCCCGTCGCTAGCCCGCCTCCCGCCGCCCGCTCGCGCCCCGGAACCCGCCAGCCCGCCCCCACCCCTCGCGCCCCGCCCTCGCGCGGACGCCCCGCGCCCCGAGGATGGGGGCCGGCGCGCGGAATGGTCCGGCCGTGGCCGGTCGGAACGCGATTGCTCGCGGCTTAGGCTTCCGGTCCGTGAGTCCACCCGCGCCGGCACGCCCCACCTCGGCGCGGCCGTCCCCCTGGCGGCTGGCCTGGGGCCTGGGCGTCGTCAGCCTCTCGGCGGACATGGTCTACGAGGGCGCTCGCTCCGTCTACGGCCCCGCGCTGGCCGCGCTTGGTGCACGTGCTGCGGTTGTGGGCCTGGTCACCGGGGCGGGTGAAGCGGCCGCGCTCGTCCTGCGCCTGGCCTTCGGCCCGCTCGCCGACCGGACGGCGCGCTACTGGCAGCTGACGATCGCCGGCTATGCCCTGACCTGCATGGCCGTACCCCTGCTGGCCGTCGCGCCGAGACTTGGCGCCGCCGGCCTCGCGGCGGCCATCGTGCTCATCCTGCTCGAACGCACCGGCAAGGCCATCCGCAGCCCGGCGAAATCCGCCCTCCTCGCCGACGCCGCCGGGAGCCTCGCTCGCGACCGCGGGTTCGGGGTGCACAAGGCGCTGGATCAGACAGGCGCCTTCGCCGGGCCCTTGCTGGTCGCCGCCGTCATCGCCGGTGCCGGGACGTTGTGGCCGGGTTTCGCCGTGCTCGCCGTGCCCGGTGCCCTCGCCCTGATCCTGCTGGCCTACCTGCGCCGCGCGGCGCCCGACCTCGGCGCACCGGCCCGACCCGCAATCACCCCGGCGACCGCGGCGGCACCCGGCTCATCGACCACGCCGGCTCTCCCTCCCGCAGCAGCAGCCACCCCCTCGGACCCACCACCGCGGCCCGGCCGCGGGTGGATCGCGGCTGCCACCGGCGTCGGCCTGCCGCGCGCCTTCTTCACGTATGCCGTGGCCACCAGCTTGACCACGGGCGGCCTGGTCACCTTCGGGGTGCTCGGCTATCACCTGACCGCTCGGCACGTGATCGCCACCTCGGCCCTCCCGATCGCGTATGCCGGCGCGATGGCCATCGAGGCGCTCGCCGCGCTCGCGGTGAGCGCGGCCTACGACCGGCACGGGGCGCGTGTCCTCCTGCTTGTCCCGTTACCTTCGTGATGGGTCCTCGACCTGAGGATCTCGGTCGCTGAGTCCGGCATGACTTACTGCCCCTGTCGTCGATGATCCGGGGGGTGTTGTCACCGGGC